>PXDL01000517.1 GCA_003566395.1 Balneolia bacterium
AAATTTCCCGAAATCACCAAAATTCCAGGCTGAGCAGAAAAAACCAACGCATGAGAAAAACCTCCGTGGAGTTTCGGGGCAGTGGTTGAAGGAAATGTTGGATGTTGAGTGTTGGACAGTTCTTAAAATTACTCGAAGAGATGGGGAGCTTTGGTTTCTTTTAGCGGCACGTAACGGAATTTAGCCATATTTTGCCAGCCCGCGGTTTTTGCTACCTTTTTCCGTACAAAAGGTAAAAGAAGTTTAATTCGACCTGGAGTATCAGGATTATATCCGCTCAAAGGGTCTGCCATCAGATACACAAATCATCCGTTTTTTCGGAGAACAGTTTTTTAAATAGTAAGGCAGGGTGATGAGGACCGACCTTAACCGCATGGATTCTTTTTCCCACTATGCATCTACCATTACATCTTCTCGGCTTTTATTATCCGTTATTTGATAACCGGATCGATTTCATCTATGATCAAGCTTCCATCTTTATCCCATATTTATAAACTTGCTGCAGACAGCGCACAACGTTTTTATCTATCGTTATTATGTGCTTTTGTTGCAACAATATCTCTGGTCCTTTATATAGAGTTGGAGGATATGGGGTATGAAGTATTACTAACGATTAGTTCGGTAGCAGTGCTGGGAATTCCTCTTTTTCTGGCTATCCGCGCTTTCAGCGAAAGTAATGAGCTTAAGCAGACTACACGGATGTTGCTGGAAGCTGCCGGTGTGGCGGGGCTTATCCTGTACTTTTTTTCGCTACCGGGTCCCGTTTTTTCTTCAGACCCTGCTACGCTCTATCGCTACCTGATGTTCTTTGCCGCCGTACATCTTGCGGTCTCTTTTTTACCTTTTATATCCGAAGGAAAGACCAGACTTTTCTGGAATTTCAACAAAGAGCTTTTTCTACGCATTTTGCTGGCTGCGATGTATTCCTTCGTGCTCCTGATAGGGTTATTCATTGCCCTTTTGTCTGTGGACAATCTTCTTGGTTTCTCGGTCGGGAGTGAACGCTACATTCAGCTTTTCTGGATTATTTTCGGAATGTTCAACACCTGGTTTTTTCTTTCCGGTGTGCCCCACCCTTTGAAAACACGTATTGGTTACCCGCGCGGACTTAAAGTATTCGTGCAGTATATCCTGATACCACTGGTTACCGTTTATCTGCTGATACTTTACGTGTATACCCTCCAAATCATCTTTGCATTTGAGTGGCCGTACGGATGGGTTTCTTATCTTGTTATCAGCTTTTCCGTAGCCGGGGTACTGTCGTTGCTTCTCCTTCACCCAGTACAGCAACAAACACGGAACACCTGGATAAGCCTGTATTCCAAAACATTTTATATAGCATTAATCCCGCTCATTATACTGATGCTGCTTTCCATCGGTGTACGCATTAGTGAATACGGAATAACTGTAAACCGTTATCTGGTGGCGGCAATCGGGCTGTGGCTGAGTATCATAACAGGCTATTTCGTTTTTTCACGGCTGAAAGATATTCGTTTTATTCCGGCATCGCTTTTCGTCATTACGTTACTGATCTCTTTCGGACCCTGGGGCGCATTCCAGGTATCAATCCAGAGCCAGCTTAAGCGGTTTGAAACCATTCTGGAACAAAACCAACTGCTGACGCCCGAAGGCAAGTTTACAACAGAATCAGATGAAATCAGTTTCGAAGACAGGAAAAATCTTAGCTCAATAGTGTATTATTTAGTTGAGATGCATGCAGCAAAAGAGTTGCAATCCTTTTTTCATGAAGATATCGAGCGTGAATTCGAGCAACGAGAATTAACCGGAGTTTTTCAGCGTGCGGAATGGCTTGTCTCAGTTATGGGATTCGATTATGTCGGACGTTTTACACTCGAAATTGATGAGCATGCACCAACGAGATCAACTTTTCGCTCTGGCCCGACTGATAAGTTCAGACCGATGCCGGGAAACGGTTACTTTGCCCCTGACATCAGCCTAAACTCCGGCAGAACGGAATATACTCTGAAACTTAACGAAGATGACTGGTACATCACCCTTGCACCCGAGGTTTCAGGACTTACGATAACAGGCCCGGCATCACGCTATCTGGAAACGGATTTTTTAAATCTGGCCGACAGTCTATATACAGAGTTCGGCGGACCGGAAACAGAAAGAGCGGCCTCAATTATACCCGCTGAAATTGAACATAAGGTGCAGGGTGAGGGATTCACTGCCTTATTAGATATTCGTTCATTAAGCTTCACCCGGAACGGAAAACTGCAGGTGACCAGCATCTCTTTCAATCTGTTTATCTATCCGGATGAGCGATAGTTCTTTAGTTTTGAACGGTCAGCCTAAATCAGGGATATGCCATCTTTCTCGCACCTCCTATAGAGGGAAGTGTTTAGGACGAGGTCGGACCCGATCCCGGTGCCTCACTCTTCCGGTATCATCAACGGCAGCGGAATATCGATTGCGGCGGACATCGTTCTGAGGAGGCCTGCTTCCCGGCTTGTGATTTTACCGCTGGCTGCTACGGTGTGGGATGCAGCGTTAAGGAAAATTTTGTGAACTCCACCGCTTGACTGTGCCAGAGACTCCAGGGCTTCTTCAAGCCGGGAGATGGTGCAGGATGAAGAGGGCAGTAGTTTGAATGGCAACGGTTCCGGGGTTTCCTTGTTCAGTTCGGCTATGCCTGCATCCCAGGAATCTTGTGCTGAACCGCCTGATGCATAGCTAAGAGCGGAAAGCAATACGGATATCTCCGGAATCAGGGAATCGACGGAGGTGTGCTTTACACCGGCTTCCTGCTTTTTGCCGTATTCCGCGTCCAGGGTATGGAAAAGAATCTGCCGTACCGAAAACTCAAAAATTACCTGACGACCGTCCGCCCGGATGAGCATCTCCACATGTTCACGAAAACCGGCATACGCTTTTTTGCCCATATTTCTCAGGGCCGGCAGGGCGATATCCACCAGCGCCAGATGGTAGTGGGAGGGGAGGTGCGTAAGCTGCCAGTAAAGCTGAAGCACATCATCGGCCGCATCATTATTAATTGCAGGCTGTTTACGAAGTTCATCCACTTGTTTTTGGCGGATATCCCGGTCTTCGGAAAGCAGAAGCGCATACATCAACAGCGGCGCCTGAAAAGTGTCATGTGCAGCTGATTTAAGCTCTTCGGAAAGTTTGCCAAGCAGGTGGCGGGCGCTGTCGATCTGAAGGGCCGAAACCGTACCGGCCGCCATCACCAGCATCTCAGGACGAAACACAAAAGGCTCTTTCTTCTTTTTGGGCTTTTTGCGCTCGCGTTCTTCCTGCTTAAGCCGCTCTTCGGCCTCGGAAATCTTGCGCTTGCTCTCCCGGGCCACTTCATCGAGCACATGGGTGGCATTCAGAGCTTCAAGTCGTTTATCTATGGGCGGATGCGTGGCAAGTATGCTGTTGAGCCATGTTTTCTGGCCGGTTGAAAAAAACAAATGACTCATTTCAGCGGCGTGTGCATCTTTAATGGTCGAGCCTTCATAGTGATGTTTGATTTTTGCCAGTGCACGGGCAAGCCCCTCCGGATTTCGCGTATATTGTACTGCGGCGGCATCGGCCAGAAATTCCCGCTGTCGAGACACGGCCGCCTGAATCATGCGTCCGAACAAGACGCCAAGCCACCCGATAACGGTAAGCAGCAGCCCGAACGCCATCATCACCAAAACAGCCTGGCCTTTGTTACGTCCGCCTCCGCCTCCTCCGATACGCATATATAACTGAGAGCGAATCAGCAGCATCCCCAGCAGGTGGATTACAAGAATACCGTTCAGGATGCCGATCAGGCGTATATTGAGACGCATATCGCCGTTGAAAATATGGCTGTACTCGTGGGCGATTACTCCCTGAAGCTCATCGCGGTTGAGCAGCTGCATGCATCCTTTGGTAACGCCTATGGCGGCATCGCGCGGCCCGTATCCGGCGGCAAAAGCGTTTATACCTTCTTCCTTATCCATCACATACACATCCGGTACGGGTACACCTGAGGCAATCGACATTTCCTCTACGATGTTCATAAGCTTGCGTTCATGTTCATCGGAAGTGTGGGAGTCGAGCCGGCGCCCGCCCATCATTTCGGCCACTTTGCTTCCGCCTCCGCGAAGCTGCATCACCCTAAACCCGGTACCCGTTGCGATAATAATAAGCGTGATGGCCGTAACGCCCCAGAAAAGCCCCGGCATCCAGAACGGAACCCGGCCGGCTCCTGCATATTGAGACCCGCCCGCGAAAAGGAAAAAGGCTGCCAGATAAATCGATACTATCAGCCCGATGATGGCCAGCGCATAATAGAAAATGAGCTTCTTTGTACTTTTTCGCGCGTTATCCTGCGCCTGAAAAAAATCCATAATCCCTTTGGGGCGTTCGGTTAAATGGTGGGTTAAGCTTTAGGGTGATGGGTTCCGGGACGGTGCCGGAATCCGAGCCGGCAAAAGAATCAGGTAAATGAAACCTTCACATTCTTGCGCTCCTCACCAGGATCATCGAGCTCAAACAAGGCCGCTTCCTGAAAACCGTATAAGCCGGCGAAAATAATATTCGGGAATTTCTCGCGCTGCGTATTGTAATACATAACGGAATCATTAAAGGCCTGGCGCGCAAAGGAAATCTTATTTTCCGTTGAAGTCAGCTCCTCGGAAATTTGCTGCATGTTCTGGTTGGCTTTCAGATCGGGATACGATTCGGACATAGCGAAAAATCGGCTCATAGCACCGGAAAGCATGTTTTCGGCTCCGCTCAGCTGTTTCAGGGATTCCGGATTCCCGGGGTCCGCGGCCACTTTCTTTTCCGCCTGCTGGGCCTGGTTCCGGGCCTGAATTACTGCTTCCAGGGTTTCCCGCTCATGCTTCATGTATCCCTTGGCGGTTTCAACAAGGTTGGGAATCAGATCGTAACGGCGCTTAAGCTGTACATCAATCTGGGAGAACGCATTTTTATACCGGTTACGGAGCGTGACAAGACCGTTATATATACTGATCTGCCAGATGATAAGCAGCACCGGAACGGCAATAAGCACAATAATCAGAAACGTCATGATAGCAAATGGTTAAGTGATGGAAAGTAGCAGCAAGGACTTATGCAAAAACAAAGTTTAACTATAAAAAAGATGAAGGCAAAACAGGTATTTCGGGAAGCCGGAAGTCAGAGGTCGGAAGTCGGGGATGAATTTTTCGGATGTATGGCAGGCTGCTTCAGGAAGGATAGATTGGAAAAAGAAAGAACAGGGATGTGCGCTTTATGTGAATACCGTTTCAGAATTGATATATTGGAAATAGCGGTTTTGAAAAGCCTTCTGACGGCAAATAAAGTATTTTATGGACAAGTTTTCAATTGCATCCTACATCGTTTCCAAGTACGAGGGTAAAGTGAACCCAATCAAGCTCCAAAAACTTTTGTACTATTGCTATGTTTGGCAGCTTGTCGCAGGAGTAAAGTTGTTCGAGGCGTGCTTTGAAGCATGGACGCACGGGCCGGTTGAACCGGATATCTACCATAAGTATAAAGAATTCGGCAGCGCTCATATTTATGTAGCGCGAACCAATGACTTTACGCCCCCTCCAGAGATTGATTTTATTTTGGATAGTTATGCGGTTTTTTCTGCTGTAGAGCTGTCAAAGACAACACAATTTGAAACGCCATGGAGAAATAACGTCAACAACGGCGGCTCCATAAAGGATGAAGACTTGATCCGATATTATAAAGAACAGCCTTTTGCTTTGAATTTTCCATTGGCTAAAAAACGTTCTGACGCCGAAATCTACTATCCTCCAAAAACGGCCGGCCACTATGCGTTTACGTTCGATATGGACAAAGATTATGTTCCCGTATTCCAAAGTTTACAGGAATATCTTGAGGGTGTAAAGGAGGCTAAACAGCAACTCGGCAAAATTTTTTTTAATTGATGCGGGTTAAAATCGATCCTTCCGAGCGGGCTGTCATCAGCGATTTACTCAGAGACTTTGCTTACGATCCATCGATCAGCGTAGAGGAAGTTTACAGAAAAAGCTGGCAGAGATTTCAAGCGATTGAAAATGAAACCGAAATAATCGGGGATTTAAGCTAAAAATTATCGGATGAAGATCCCGACATCAAAGTCCAATCCTATGCAGCTTTGCCCCTTACTATCCACAAGTTTATCTATAACGGGCTTTTTAAGTTTGCCGGGTCGTATAGAGAGAAACATGATCCAAGCGGTGGAGGTGTGCATTTCGGCCCGCAACATGCTCAGAAAAGGAAACCGGTTTTTCAGGGAGATGCTCCGGGGGAAATAAAGGAGGGAGTTTACAGAGCGATCAGGTTTTTATGTGATGCTTCTACGGACAACCCGATCAGAGCAGCCATTTGTTTTTATCAGGCATTCATTGAAGTTCACCCGTTCTATGATGCTAATGGCCGTATCGCGCGCTTAATCGTCAACATTTTCCTGTATGAATACGGTTTGAACATCAACTGGAGTGAATTTGATAGTAAGTCAAAATTTATCAAAGCTTTAAACTGGTGTCATAAGTCCAAAAGCCGGCAGGCTTTTGACAAACTCGAAAAACTAATCAGGAAATTTACCCACAAAATTGATGATCTGGACTCTGTATAGGACTAAGGATAATGTGTATTTCCTGAATTCGTAAAACAAAAGTTAGAACAGAGACTATCTTGTAAATACCGCTGAGCCAAAGATACAGAATACCGGAATTTCAAAGCAGATAGTAAGTGTACAAAAATAGCATAAACAAATACTTATACCTGTCCGGCTGCTGCTTTCCTCATCCCGAAAAATGAATCCTAAGAAACAACCCTTGACAAACTGCTTCCCCTGTAGCCCTGATACTGACTCTGACACACTGCCCTCTGAAACCTGCCCTCCTACCTCGCTACATATTGCAGCAGCACATGGTAGGTGTCGCTGCCGGGGAAGCGGGCGGCTACTTGTACGGAACCTTGCTCAAGAGATACGGTTCCGGTAAAGGTGGAGTCGTTGCCGGACAAGTCGGCCCAGTTTTCGTTGTTTACCACCGTCACGGCACGGGCGCCGGGTACATGGATGGAAAACTCGGCATCGGTGCCTGCCTCAAGAAGATAGCTGCGCGGCTGATTGAGCATGGAACGGTGTTCCAGAAAACGGCCGAAAACTTCGGGAAAGCCTGAGTCGGCATGCTCGCGGTTATTGCGTATATCGTAGCTCATGGCCCATTCAAAGGGTCGCGTACTCGCCTGCTTTTCACGCACATATATCTGAAGCTCGTAGCTGCCGCGCTGGGGCGGGTAAAATTCCACAATACCTTTTTCCCCGTAATGATGCACAAGCACCTGATTGGTAGGCACTTCCATCGATCCCTGAAGCATGCGTGCGCTTAGGATGCTTGATTCCGGCACTTCCAGCTCAATCACCCCGCTTCCCGAGGTTTCGATTACGCGGGCGGTTTGGTTCAGCATCTTCAGCTTATGCTCAAAAAAAGCCGGCCTGACAAGTACCTGATTCCGGTATTCCGCTTTGGTAAGGGGAGGGGAGAGAAGCTGCCATTCCGGATTGTCGGGGAAATGATCGAAAATGAGCTTTTCGGGCGGTGTGAAGAAGTAGTGCTCGTTAAACTTCCTGACGAAGCGACGGGAATCGCGGTCGATATATCCGGCTCCCCACGTCGGATCCACAAGCTTCCAGTTTCCGTCGGTGCGGACGCCTACCCATGCATGATTAGACCGGATGTCATCACCGGAAGTGGTGCCGTACCCGCGGGAGTATCCGCGTATTATTTCGGTTTCGATTCCTGCATGACCGGCCAGTTCGGCAAACAGCAGGGCATAACCGGAGCAAACAGCTGTACGATGGCGCAGCACATCGTCCGGAGACTCATGGGAGCGTGCCGAAGCGAAAAAGGCGCCCGTATCATAGCTTATATGTTCGGTAACCCAGCGGAAGATAGCCCTGGCTTTATCCGCATCGGAGCTGAAAGGAGATGTCAGGTAATCGGCCAGCAGGCGGGTGTCTTGCTGAACGTGGTGCGGTGCCGAAAGAGCATGTCGGTCGGCTTCTTCGAATGAAGCAGGCTGGGATATTACCGGCAAAGCGGCTAACATCACTAATACAATAAGAGAGAGTTGAAATCGGATGATCAATGGGTTCATCGTAAAAATTCGTCGGACGGCAAGGCTTACTGTATGTCGGGACTGCCGTTGGATAAAGGCCTCAACGAGCTATACCGATGGCTGAGTATGATGGTAAACGACGGAACAAATAATACCGTATATTCAAAATTACGGCAATACCGGGCTTTGCCTGAACTACACCCAAATGAATAAGCATGCGAAGGAGTTTCCCCTCGGATAAATAGTGAAGACCTCAAAACACATCGCAGACCGTATTCGCCTGATGATAGCCACGCGGCAGTTTCAGGTGGGCGAGGTGCTTCCTTCCACGCGTGTGCTGGGTAAACAACTCGGAGCCAGCTTTCACACCGTCCGTAAAGCCTATCAACTCCTCGCCGAAGAAGGGCTGCTGCGAAGCGAACAGGGGCGCGGATTTGTGGTAAACAGTCCGCTTGGACGTCTGGATAAATCCGAGCGGCTGGAAACAGGGGCCGGCAAATTCAGGGAGCTGCTGGAAGAGCTTATCGGCTACGGTCTGGACGAAGAAGAAGTGGAGACGCTGTTTCAGGAGCAGCTCAACTTTATGGATTGGCCCGAGCGTATCAAAAGCTGTGCCACGGTAGGGCAGACCTATGAACTGGCGCACATGCACGCCCAGGCTATCCGGCGCGAGCTGGGCATCAAAAGCACGACCATTCTGCCGACCGACCAGTCCCGGGCCGTCCACTTCGACGCCCTTTTTACCCCGGTGGCATGGTATCATCAGTTCGTGACCGACAGCAGCGAGGCGCTGATTCTGCCGGTAGTTTTTCATCCGTCGTACGATACGATTACAGCCCTGACCGAGCGTTCCAATATCTCTTCTTTAGGCCTGGCTGCGGTGGAGCGCAAAACGCTGGAACTGCTTGAAAAACACCTCCGTCCGGTTCTTGCACCGGATATTGAGATACAGTCGGGCGTAGTAGAAACACGGGCGATTCCCTCTTTTGTGCATCAGGTGGATCTGGTGTTTTATACTGAAAGCTGTGCCCGTGCCATCGAGAGCCGAATCCCCGAACGTCGCCGCCGTAAAATCACTTTTGAGCTGTCGCCCCGCAGCGCGGAAATCATACGCTCGGAACTTTGGGATGAAATGTAGGATCGAAACCTGTTGTATCGATGTTGTTAACTTAAAGGCGATTCATGAATTAGAGCCGCCTATTTCCCTGCTTTTCATTCCTATTCATTAAGATAATCGCTAATTTAGAACACGTTTTCTGAATTTCCGGAGGCTTCAATACTAACCATCATATCCCATTATGAAATTATTTCTTAAAATTCTGGGCGCTTTAGTAGCGCTGATTGTGATTTTTATCATAGCACTGAATTTTTATCTCACCGATGAGCGGCTAAAGGAGATGATTATGCCGCGGCTGAACGAGATGGCCGGTCGTGAAATTCAGGTTGAGAGGATTTCCTACTCGTTTTTCCGCACCTTTCCGAGCTTCGGGCTTGTTATCGAAAAAATGGATGTGCCCGATACCGATGCCCGCACTGCTTCCGCAGAAAGGGGGAGGGGTGCCATGACGGCCGTTGAGGGTGACCGGCGATCTCTGGCCAGTGTGGAAGAATTGATTGTAGTCGTTGAGCTTTTTCCGCTGATTCGAGGCAATGTGAACGTCTCCCGTCTGGATGTCAACAGCCCGGTTTTCCACTATGTGATCTATGAAGACGGACGCACCAATCTCGATTCTCTGCTGGAATTTATGATCGAAGAAGACCCTGAAGCGGTGACCGAAGCACAGGAAACCACAACTGTGGATCTCGAGCTGATTCGGGTGAGGGACGGACGCATCACCTATACCGACCGACAGACACAGAGTTTTGTGGGAATGAACGGATTCGACTCCGATATTTCTATAAGTTACGGCGAACTGCTTAACACCGATGTGGATGCCACCGTGGCCGGCCTCAGCATTCGCTATGAAGGCGAACAGCTTTTGCGTGATCTTCCGGTTTCGCTTCAGCAGCGCTCCGAAATCGACCTGGAAAACGAGCGGGTAACCATAGAAAGTGGCCGGCTCACCATCCGTGGTCTCGAGCTGGATATGGAGGGTCTGATCGCCGATTATACTTCCGACGCCGTGCTGCTTGAGCTTAGCCTCAACTCCACTTCCGACGACTTCGCCGCCCTGCTTGAAATGGTGCCCGATAATTATAAAGAGGAGCTGGAAGGCGTTTCAACCGGCGGATCGCTGGTTCTCAACGCTACCATTAACGGGCGAATCGGGGAGGATATGATTCCGGATTTTGAGGCCGTAATAGGTGTGGAAGACGGCTTTCTTCAGTATCCGGGTGTGGATGCGCCCATCGAAGATATCAATATCAGAATTAATGCGAACAATCAGATCGTGCGGATTGAGCGCTTTTCGGCCCGGGCAGACGGCAATACCTTATCGGCCGAAGGCGTAATTAACGAGCCGCTGGAAGAATATGCAGACTTCGATTTTACCTTCGATCTGGATCTGGACCTGGCGACCATTCGGAATTTTTATC
>PXDL01000402.1 GCA_003566395.1 Balneolia bacterium
AGCAGGATGAACTCTTCAATACATGGGTGGTGCTCCGCCGTCCGCACACCGGAGAAGGAAGCCGCGCATTTTCCCAGGTGAATCGTAAGCGCCACACCGATCGAACTATTATTGACGACGGGCCCGAAGGCGGGCATCTTTCCGAAGGGATGTTCTACGAATACGGCGTTGCGGCTGCCAATGAACAGGGACTGCGAAGCGACACCCTTTTTATTGTGAAACAGGTTCCGAATATTACCCCGCCCGAACCACCATCAAGCTTCAGCGGCGAGCTCGACTCCGGAGGCCGGGCTGTACTTCGGTGGGGAGCCTCCCCTTCGGCCGACGTAACCTCCTACCAGCTCTACCGGGTTGATGCCGAAACGGATACCATCATCACAGAAACCCGCAGATCCCGGCGCTATCTGCGCGACAGGGATGTCTCCAACGGTTCGGTCTTCACCTACTTTGTTACGGCAGTGGATTCATCCGGAAATGAAAGTGAACCGGCTTCGGAAGTTGAGCTGACAATAAATGACGGTTCTCCACCGGCGGCGGTACGAAATGTGAGGGCCTCGGCAGACAGCGACGGCGTACACCTTCGCTGGGAGCCGTCCCGTTCTAACGACGCGGACGGATACATCATCAAGCGCTCCGAGCTATCGAACGGGCGGTATGAACGTCTGACTCCCGAACCGGTAACCGAAACCGAATGGACCGACACAAACGGAAGCCGTGGTACGTGGTACCGTGTAATAACCGTGGACCGGGCCGGAAACGAAAGCCGACCGAGCAGTCCGCGCCAGGCGAGGGGGGATTAATTCAGAATTGTTGCCCGGCGAATTTGCGGGGATTATCGGGAATTGATTTGAAGACAGCGTTCTATCCGCTGCTGAGGTTTCCCTCATCCCCGGCCCTTCTCCCGTAGAAACGCATGGCTTTCGACTCGGACATTATGCCGGGAGAAGGGGGGAACTCCTTTCCATATGGAACATACTTTCAGATGCCTGTTCACCATGGATGTTCTATTCCCACCGCTATATCCAACCCGACAAGGCATTTCGACGGCAGACTCTAATTCCCCTGGCTTGAGTGAGCTAAATTGAGCTGAACTCAAATATCCAATGCATGCCGGAGAAATCTCGTAGCGGCTCAACTGCTTGGTCGCTAAATCAACGTCACGAAAACTCCCTCTCCCACAAGAAATGCATTTTTTGGAAACCCAACTCACTTGGGAGAGGGCCGGGGTGAGGGCTTGCCAATGCCCGAATCTACGCCCTGAAGTTTTCCTGCAACTTAGCGCGGATTATCACGAATTTATTTTGAAGTTTTGTTGACACTGGAAAAACTGAAAATCTGCAAAAACCCGCCCAATCAGTGTCATCTGTGTACTATCTAATGCTGATAAGCCACTAAGTCATCCCATCCTGAAAATCCGCGATAATTCGTTGGACACACCCATTGTTTTTAACACCGGAAAATCCCCTGAATTCACTTAAATTCGCAGATGAACTTTGTAGTCATCAAACAAAATTTGAGTTTTTTATGAGTGGTACTTCCGGAAGTGGGAAAACTGATGTAAGGTATATCGGTGCTCATGTGAGCGCGGCCGGGGGAGTCGGGAATGCGCCGTTGCGCGCTTACGAGATAGGAGCTACCGGATTCGCTCTTTTTACTAAAAACCAGCGGCAGTGGAGCGCGCCTGCGCTGAAGCCGGAGGAAATTGAGACGTTTAAAACCAACTGCAAAAAGTGTGGGTTTTCGATGGATGCCATCATTCCGCACGACAGCTACCTCATCAATTTAGGCCATCCCGAAACCGATAAGCTGGAAAAGTCGCGCGCGGCGTTTCTGGATGAGATGCAGCGCTCTGAACAGCTCGGTATCCGGATGCTTAATTTTCACCCGGGCAGTCATCTGAAGAAAATCAGTGAGGAGGAATGTCTAAGCCGGATTGCAGAATCGGTGAATTTGGCCCTGAGCAAAACCAAAGGCGTAACCGCCGTAATCGAAAACACGGCGGGGCAGGGAAGCAATATGGGCTGGAAGTTTGAGCATCTGGCAGAAATAATTGATCAGGTTGAAGACCGGGCCAGGGTGGGCGTGTGCATCGATACCGCACATGCGTTTGCAGCGGGCTATGATATTTCAACCGAGTCGGGGTTCATGGACACCTTTGAAGCTTTCGATCGGATTGTGGGCTTCGGCAAACTGCGCGCCATGCACCTGAATGACTCAAAGAAAGAGTGCGGCAGCCGGGTTGACCGGCATGCCCGGCTTGGTGAAGGATTTATTGGCTGGAAAGCGTTTGAGCGCATCATGCAGGACGACCGCTTCGGAGGTATTCCCCTCATCCTGGAAACCCCGGACCCGGAAGGCTGGGCCGAAGAAATTCTTGCATTAAAAGATGCGGAGCAAGCGGACTGAGACCGGTCACTTTCTCCAGGCTCTTCTGCGATAGGGCAGCGGGCGGGGCATGTACCGCATCACCCCAAACTGAAACGCCCATTGTATGGAAAGCACCATCACGTCCATAGTTTCGTCCGGTTTGGCCGCGGAGCGATGGTTCAGCACAACCCAGTCTGCATCACCAAAATTATAGCCGTTTTTGTTTGCAACAGCGCTCAGAAACTCTTTCGCATGATACCAGGGGCGTTCGTGCCCTTCGGTTGAGAAAAACAGCGTGGCCGACGCCGCCAAATGTTCTCCGGCAGGTGCACTGCCTCCGATTTCAGTTTCTGTAATCGCGCGGCGATAGGCGGTCCATTTAAGGGTGGCGCGGTAGCCCTCTTCGGTGGTTTGGTATTTACCCAAAAATCCGGTGATGGTGCCGGCAAGCGCAACGATGAGCAGCAGCAATCCCAGAAATGACTGGTTTGCCACCATAAGCAGTGCAAACAGCAGTGCTGCCAGATTCCAGTAAAACGGGCGGGACGAGCGTTTCATCAGTTTGCTTTCGAAGAACACATCATCCTTAATCGCCTGTTCGAAGGCGTTGCCCCAGTTTTTAGCTTCTTTCCGGATTCGCTCGGCCTCATCAGCGCTGATTTCCCCATCAGCCACTTGTCTTTTGAGCTCTTTTCTACCGGGCAAAATCTGCTGAATCGTACTTGAACCGTTGTTGATACCTGCTTCAACGCGGTCGAGAATCATGTGCTCCCACTTGCGCAGCCCGGCGCCTCGCTGGTTATCGGTTCGCTTGATATACACCGGAACGCGCTTTAGCAAAATCTCAATATTACGGGTTACGCCCGGGGGATAGTCAAAGCCGATCCGGAAGTAACCGCGCCGCGCCAGGTCGATCAGAGCCGGTGATGCCAGCATGGGGATGTAATGGCGGTAGAAGAAAAGCTGCCGGTTCAGCAGCATCACGCCGAGAGCAAGAGGTATCTCCCGGTGCGGCTCCACCAGCAGGCGGGGCGTTTGTTGTTTGATTTTTTTGAAGCCGGGGGACTTTCCGAATATCAGAAAAAAGGAAATAAAGCTGCCGATGAGCAGCACATAGCCGATCGGATTCATCCAGGCCCGCCTTCCGGCCATTTCGAGGGCTTCTTGTTCCTCAATCAAAAGCTGTTCGGTCCACAATTCATACTCGCGAATAAACTGATCGCGGTCGGGGACGCTACCCAAAGCCGCAATTTCAGGCACGCTTGATGCAGGTAGAAGAAGTTCGAGGCTGAGTGCGCGAGCGGCGAAAACCGAGTCGGGACCCATCCGCACCTCGCCTTCCGACACCAGCGGCATCAGCGGTCGATAGTTTCGTTGAAACCTTGACCGGGCGGTAAGGTCTTTATCGTCAGGAGGAATGGCAAATCGCAGACGGGATTCAGCGGTCCTGTTTCGAAGTGCCCGGTTGTTTATTAGCTCGGCAAAAGGCCTGTCGCGGCTTCCGACCATACTTCTCGACAAAAATGCCATGTTGCCATCCGACACAACTGCCCCGAATACAGTGTATTCCAGCGTGATCTCGGCGCGGCCTGAAACGAATTCATCAAACACCATAACAGATAGCAGGCCCTCGGTTTCGTCAGAAAAATACACACCGTAAACCCGATCTGCGGCGGGGTTGGTCATTTGTTCCGGCAGCACGTCGGTTTTCTCAAGCAGATTTCCATCCAGCTTAACCGAACGGAGTTCAATCCGGTGTGTCTTTTTTTTGATTTCAACCGGCAGATAATCAAAGAGTCCGCTGATTTCGAAATAGCGCGTATCGGTAACCGTGAGCCGTCCGTCCGGTTCAAGAAGGGCGTCAACTTCGGCGTGTTTCTGGCTGAAGGTAAACTGCGCCGAAGCCGATAAGGGCAGCAATAACAGAAGCAGCAGCACGGGCAGAAGGTGTTTCAGAGAAAGCATCACGCCGGCAAAAGCAGCGAAATTCGACGCGGTTTTGAAACTTGAATCAGGTTGAAGGCTCATTTCAGAAATTAAAGACTGGTTTCCACTAACATACCGGCATAGTATAATTAACAATTGGCTAAGTGAAACCCTAAATTAACTTCCACCTTCCACCTTCCCCCTTTGAGCTTTCACCTTTCACCTTTAAACTTTCAGCTTATATTGAACTATGAACAAAAACCATCCAGGCGGCAATAAATCATCTATGGCGCATATAAACGTTGAGATAAAGGCAAAATCCGGAAATCACCTGTTTTGTGCAACGCATGACCCATCCTCCGGATACCCGATATGTTGATATATACGACCTAAAACTCGCTCGGCTCCAACTACGCGAAAATCCCCGCCACTAAGTTGGTTCACAAAGTTTTCTACAACCAGATCATCATGCTCCGTAAATAACCCCAATGTGCCCCTGATGCGCTCCATTTGGGTTTTTGCAAGCATCATCAGCAAGTCCTCCTCCCGAGAGGTATTAGCAATTCCTACGGTTTTTAGTACCCGATTGGAGCGGTTTACTTTCTCACATATTTGAATACTTACCGCTCCGCTTCGATTCTTGTTTTTACGAATAAACTTGGCCTAAATGTAGGCCGCATGACCCAAATTTAAAAATTACTTCTCATAACTTATTAATTTCTCTACACCGAAATTTGAAGACACGACGACATGCACAAAACAGGAAAAATATTCAGCTTAAAACAAATTAAATTTGATACTTATTCAAAAACTTGAAATTTAGTGATTAATAATCCCGATGAATAATCCGATTGCATAAATTTTCTAATCGTTAGCCATAAGGATGTGGGAACTTCTGGCTTTTTAGGAATACCAATCTCCGGATTAGCAACTTATAGCCCTCGGACTATTATTCATGAGAGAAAAATATGGATTACATTCGTACCCCTACTCCCTCCCCAAAACAACATCAACCCTCTCACTTAACAGCGCGTCCTCCGCTGAAAAAGTAGTATAGCCGCCGGCGCGGATGCTGTAGTTCAGGGCCGGTGCGGTCTTTTCCGGATGCACCGGTACCATCAGCCGTATAAGGCCTTCTTGGTTGCTGTGCAGGTTGTGGGAAACTAGGCAGTTTGCATCGTTACTGTTGTATAAATACCTGTAGCGCTCGGCAAAGGGCGATTCGCTAACGGTTTTGCTGAAGTGGGCAAACCGGCCGTATTTGGTGCCCTCCTCCTCAAAATGATGAATAACAAGCTCCGCATCAGCCACCGGACTTCCGGTTTCCTCATCGGTTACGTGAAACAGGAACTCATGCAACCATACCTTCTCAAAAAGTTCGCTGAGTTTCCAGTACTCAATCTCGATTTCCTCCCGGTGTATCACATTAAATTCTCTCGGGAATAAACCGGCGAGGCGGTAGGGAACATTCTGATAATGTCGGCCCCTTTTGTAGTTTTCTACCATGTATTGGCGGGGCTTTTTTGAGATTGACGAATACTTTACATAGCTGATGGTCGAAATATCAGGCTCCGGAATTTCCCCGTTCAAAAAAGGCGCATAAAATGGAATTTCCTGCGGATGGGTATAATATGCGTTAGGCTGCCGGTTAAACACCACCGGCGTAAAAACCGTGGTCCCTGACTCACGGGTATTGGGAAACCCACCACGTTTGACCCAAATCTGCCTGTCGCGGCCATATACATTTTCGGATTCAAAAATAGATGGATATTCGTCGCGGTAAACCGTGGTATGGTTGAAAAACTCGCTTTCCTCCATCAGCTTCTGAAATGCCAGCAGGTCTTCATCGGAGAGGTTATGCCTTTTCCGGCTGTAATTCAGGCTGATTGCGCCGGTGTAATCACTTGTGAGTGGAAGCACAGTATGCTCGAACTTAAGTAAATCGGGAAGTTCGTCGTAGGCTTCGGTCAGTGCATCAGGAGCGGCGGGGAGCTTTGGCGTGCAGCCGGATAGGAGCAGTACGGCTGTAAACAAAATCGGATATAGAGCATTCATGCAAAACAGGGTTATGTCAGCGGGAAAAATTATTGGTGAATAAACCGGGTTAGCATACGGCCCAAAGACCACGCCCGTAATAATAGTAAACTTACTACTAAAAACCCGCCTGATCCTGATGAAACGCTCTTAATTCAAGCTGCCAATGACATATGCCATCAGGGGGAAATTTCTCACAGCCGGCGGTTTTAGGTTTCCTTTTGTCCGCACAAAAGGTAAGAGATGTTTATTTCGACATCGGAATTACAAGACTACATCAACCAATGGGGTTTGATACAGGTTTACTAAAAAAGATACCGGCAAAAAAAGTCTATTCGGCACGTTCGATGGATTCGCTGGTTTTAAGCGGGCACCAGTGCGATGAAATACAGAATTGCTTTATATCTGTTTTTAGCACAAATTATACAGACCACCGCCCGGGGATAAAGGCCGGGCTTAAGACGAACGTTTTGGGGCAATCGGCCCTGCACATCCAAGCTGGAGGTTTGTATGATATATGCAAAGAAATGGGAATCGGTTCGGTCCAAAGGGAAAATCCTGTTTGCCATATCTCACGGCATTATTGCCGGGTTAATTGTTTTTTTGATCGTTTTGGCGTGGATGTATGCTGATGAAGGATACATTGAACCTGTGGATGTAATGTTGTGGTTCATCGGCTGCCTGACCGGGGGTATCATACTATTCAATACCGTTATCTGGAGAATTAATGAAAGCAGGTATCAGGCAAGACGGAAAAAGAAGGATGAGAAAGGATTCGGAAGGCGGAAAAAGTAAGGTGTTTCCAGGATTTTTAGCGTGATGAGTCACTCTCGGTAACACGTATAAAATACTGATTATTATTGTTATGGCAATCTTTCTGCCGGTACCTGATCAATTTAGTTGTTTAAACAAACGTTTTTCCTGACTTATGCGTTATACCGGCATAAAATAAAACCCAAATTACCTGGGAATCGGTTGACCGTACGACACAATTCAACTTTAGGCTCGCAGGTATAAAACAGGAAAAAATATGGAATCTCATGTTCACGGATTACATCACATAACGGCCATTGCCGGAAATCCCCAGGAAAATCTTGATTTCTACACCGGGGTGATGGGCCTCAGGCTCGTAAAGAAAAGCATCAATCAGGATGCGCCCGATACCTATCATCTCTTTTTTGCCGATAAGGACGGCAATCCCGGAACCGATCTTACTTTCTTCCCCTGGCCGGCTATGCAGCCCGCTGAAACCGGGGCCGGCATGGCAACGGAAGTCGTTTTTGCTATCCCGGGCGGAAGTGCAAGCTACTGGAAATCGCGTCTTGAAGAGCACGATATTGCCTTCATCGAAGAGTCCCGGTTCGGTGAACTGCATCTCGTTTTCGAAGATCCGCACGGGCTGGGTCTTGCCCTTACCGAATCTGATGATAAACGCGATTTCTCACCCTGGGAGAAAAGCACGGTTCCCGTGGATAAACAGCTCCGGGGAATGCACAATGTTCGGTTTCTGGTAAAGACGCTTGAATCAACCGAGCTGCTGCTTACGAAGGTGCTCGGTTTTGAGCGCATGGCCGAAGATAATGGCTGGGTGCGATATGGCGTGGAAGGCGGCACGTCCGGCAAGCTGGTTGAAGTGTATGCCGACGCAAGCCTGAGATACGGAAACTGGGGAACGGGCGGTATTCACCATATCGCGTGGAGAGTTACCGACAGCCCCGAAGAGATGCAGGTGCGCGAACAGGTGATGCGTGCAGGATTGTCACCATCGCCGCAGATAGACCGCTTCTGGTTTAAATCGGTCTATTTCAAGGAGCCCGGCGGCGTACTGTTTGAACTGGCAACCGACGGTCCCGGCTTCGATCGGGATGAAAAACCCGAAGAGCTGGGTAAAACGCTGATTCTTCCGCCCTGGTACGAATCAAAACGGGCAGCAATTGAAGCCGGACTCCCGAAATTGAAGCACTGAACCGAACCTGTTGCGGATACCGGGTTACTTTACCCACGCCCGCGATAAACCTTACCAAGGTGTGCGGCAAGAAATCTGTTGCCGTGCACCTTTTTTTGTGAGTGATACCCGGCTGTGATTTTGTACTTTGGGTTTGACGTTACGTCTGCACCCGAAAAATCATCACCCAGAAAAACACAGTGAAAAATCCCGGCCCCGAACAGCATCGCAGCACCCTGGCTCGTCTGGAGACATTCAGCTACTGGACGGACAGCAATTTCCGCATTCCCTTTACGAAGGTCAGGTTCGGGCTGAGTCCGTTGATCGGAATCATTCCTGTTATCGGTGATTTTGCCGGCCTGGTGTTGTCGTTGTACGTCCTGTATGAAGCAAGAAAGGTGAACGCTTCGGCGAGAATACAGCGCAGGATGATACGAAACATGCTCATCGAGTTTGTCGGCGGGTTGATTCCGGTTTTGGGTGATGCGTTTGATGCCCTCTTCAAGGCCAATACGAGGAACACGGAGTTGCTGAAACGGTACCTGCATGAGCAGCTCGAAATTGAGGTCAAAAAACCATTCCCCTGGTTTACGCTGGTATGGCTCAGCGGACTCATTTTGCTTGCAATCTGGCTTGTGAGCATATTCTATTGAGGCCAATGTTGGCCGGAAAAACGGATTATTTCTGAACCTGATGGCAGCATGTTTTAGTCCGGCGATTTAGCGCGGATTCCACGGATTTCCGGTCAAACTCCAAGTCCCGTTTAAAAAGAAGAAACCGGAGGTCACTTGATGCGTAAGAAGAGCTTGCGGCACAATCTATGAACAGTACAACAACAGATTTTCAACCCAATGATTTACACCGTAAAATCCACAGACATATGGATGACCCGGTACGCGGTAACCGATGAGAACGGGGAAAAGCTTGGCTCAATCGAAAAAAACATGTGGCATACCAATGCTACGGTAAAAGCTGTGAATCAGCAGGCTTTTGTGAAATCGGAAAAATGGTATTCAACCCGTAAGGTGATTGAGCAGAACGGCGAGACGGTTGGGAGTGCAGATTTCAAAACGTCCTCATTCAAACCCCGGATTGTCATTGAGTACAAAGGGCGGACGTTTCATGTAAAGGCAAAGGATCTGTGGGAGCGCACTTATTTTCTCTATTTAGATGAGCATGCGGACCAACCCATTGGAGAAATCAGAAAAAGGGGATTTTGGGATTCCTCCTACGAATCTGATATGCCCGATAACATCGACCTTTGGTTTCAGGTCGTGCTGGTTTCGCTGCTGATGACCTTCGACACGCTTAAAACAACGGTGGTTTCCTGAACCCGGATTTATTTAACGGCAAAAAGGCCGTTGTCTTCATAAAGCCGGCCGCGTTTCAGACCTCTTTGCAGCACGAAATCATAATGAGGCTGCCACTCGGCGCGCTCGACTGAATCAACGAGGGGGTCGTCAAGAATGCCGTTTGCGCCCAGATCACGGATTGTATAAGCAACGCGATTTTTCAAGTCTCTAATGATAAACAAATTGTAGGTTTGCTGATCGTTGATGCGCAGGGTAACGACCTCGTAGGTGAATGATTCGGTTTGATACACGAATTTTTTCTCATACGGTCGATCGCGATACTTGCCGGTATCAACCGCTTTCAGAATGCCTGCCAAATAGATACGATTGGCTTCATCGACAGACAGATCTCCCTGAATAACTTCATTGAGAAAGCCGTCCTGATTCCGGTCGCGGTACCAGAAAACGATCGTGTTTTCGTCTTTGCGAACCAGATCGTTCATGCCTGAATCATTCGGATCGGTAGTGTTGTAACCGACAATCTGGTAAGTATGACCTTCAAACTCAAAACTGAAGATGGTGTCCCGTTCCAGTTGGGCGGTTGGGGCGCAGCCGGATAGTAACAAAAGGGCACCGATGATAAGGGCGGGAAGAGATGCGAAATGTGCCATAATACGGCGGGTTCGTGCCTGGAATGTTGTAATAGTAATCTACGTCTTAACACGATATAGTTGCAAGTATGACCGGTTTATCCGGCAAACTTCCGATCCCAACTGTAAGCGGAATAACAGTAAAGGTTTAGGCGGAAAGGTCCGGTTGGTTAGCTTGGATTACTGCCGGAAGCGAACGGCTTTTTGAATGACAGCGGATTTGTCTACTTTTTGATATGGAGTCAAAAGAAAAAAACGGAGCATTGAATGTAACCCAGCGTGAGCCTATCGCTGCTATTGCTACGCCCTCGGGTGAAGGTGGTATAGCCGTAATCCGCATTTCAGGGAAAAATGCCATCACCCTGTTTTCGCGTATTTTTAA
>PXDL01000503.1 GCA_003566395.1 Balneolia bacterium
AAGTCTCTTTCATCGCCTACCACGGCTCAACCGATGCGCCCGCCGTTGATGTAGTTGCCCGCGATGTCGCCACGCTGGAAGCCGGACTTGCCTATACCCAGTTCTCCGAAGACTACATCACCGTGCCCGCCGATTCCTACGTGCTTGATATCAATGTAGCCGGTACCGAAACCACGGCCGCTTCTTTTGTTGCCGATCTGTCCGGCCTCGGCGGTGGAGCAGCCATCGTACTGGCAAGCGGATTTCTGGATCCGTCGGCTAATCAGGGCGGTGAAGCCTTCACCCTGATTGCCGTGCTGCCCGACGGAACCGTGGTAACCTTCGAACCTGCGACAAGTGCAGGTGATGAACGGACAAACTTACCCGCCGAATATCGTTTGGACCAAAACTACCCCAACCCTTTCAATCCAAGCACGAACATCAGTTTCTCCCTGCCCGAATCCTCGGATGTTACTCTTGAGGTCTTTAACCTTCAGGGACAGCGGGTGGCGGTTTTAGTAAACGGAACGCGCAGCGCCGGAACCCATACTGTGTCGTTCGATGCGGGCACACTGGCCTCAGGAATTTACCTGTATCGTATTCAGGCAGATTCATTTACACAAGTCCAAAAGATGATGCTCGTTAAGTAACAAGCTGATTTTTTGTTACCCCAAACAGCGTTGAGCGAAATGGCTCAATCGTATAGCGAGAGTCCGTCGGATGATATCCGGCGGGCTTTATTTTTGAAATAGCTGTTCATCCCTGAAAAGAGATTTCCTGAAATCGGTTTTGGGAAGCTTATCAAAAGCATTCCTTCGAACCTATTTATTTGCTATACTAATGCACGAAAGCTGTTCTATGATGTGATGCGCATCCCACCCACATTCTAAACCATTTCTTGTCTATGCCGCCTAAAAAGAAAGATCAGAAGATCTTTGTTCTTGACACCTCCGTTCTGCTCTACGACTCCGGCGCCGTTTCCAATTTTGATGACAACGATATAGCTATTCCCATTACCGTTCTTGAGGAACTCGACGGCTTTAAAAAAGGAAATACGGTCACCAATCTTCATGCGCGGGAATTTATCCGCTACATGGACCAGATATCCGACTCAGGACAAATCATGAACTGGGTTCCCATTAACGGAAGATCACGCGGAAAATAAGGGTGGTCAGCGATACGGGAAGTAAAACAGACGCCAATGAAGTGTTCGGTTCCAATAAAAACGATCACAGAATTATCAATACGGCCCTGAAGATCCGGGAAGACGATCCTTCCAGAAAAGTGGTGCTTGTTTCTAAGGATATCAACCTGAGGCTCAAGGCGCGGGCGCTCATGCTGGACGCCGAAGATTACGAGACGATCCGGATCAAGGATATCGAACATTTGTACAAGGGCAAATCCGAGTTCAAGCTTAAATCCAGCGCGCCCATCGACAAACTTTACAGTGAGGGCCGGGTTTCACCGGAAGAGATCGGGGAAAAAGACCCTGTTTTGAATCATTACTACATTCTCAAGCATGCATCGGCTTCCGCACTGGGATTTTACAGCGCCCATAGCAGGATGATCGAACTGGTTCATCCTGCCACGGCTTACGGCATCAAACCGAGAAATGCGGAACAGACTTTTGCCCTTCACGCCATCATGACGCCGGAAATTGAGCTGGCCACCATCACCGGCGCTGCAGGGACCGGAAAAACGCTTCTGGCTTTGGCCGGAGCCATCGAAATGCGAAAACAGTATCGTCAGATTTACCTTGCCCGCCCTATCGTACCGCTCAGCAACCGCGATTTGGGATTTCTGCCCGGAGATATCAAATCCAAGATCGATCCCTACATGCAACCTCTTTGGGACAATCTAAGCATCATCAAAAATCAGTACTCGGAGACGTCTAAGCAGTACCAGAAGCTGAATGAGATGGTTCTGCAGGAAAAGCTGACTATCGTGCCGCTTGCCTATATTCGCGGTCGCAGTCTCAACAATGTGATTTTTATTATTGATGAAGCCCAGAATCTGACGCCTCACGAAATAAAAACCATTATTACGAGGGCGGGCGACCAGACCAAAATTATTTTTACCGGAGATATTTTCCAGATCGATACACCCTATCTGGATGCCCAAAGCAACGGCTTATCTTATCTCGTTGACAAGCTTCACAACAACGAGATGTATGCCCATGTGAATCTTGAAAAAGGCGAACGCTCGAAGCTGGCCAACCTGGCGAGCAAATTGCTTTGATTAATATTTGAACGAAGCTTGACGTCCGCTCAACCCGGTCAAAAACGAAACCGCAGGTCGAATGACGGTATGAGGCCGAGATCATAAAAATCCTCCACAGTCGCGATCAGGCCGAAGTTTCCGTTTCGCCGAACGGCTGCGGATTGGGGCGCACGGTACAATGTATTTTTCCGGTCATATACATTGAAAATATAGAACGACAGGGTGATTACCGTGCGGCCGGCCTGATAGGTATATGCAGCCCCTGCGTCAAGACGATGATATAGTCCGTTCCTGTCCGGCTCATTCATATCTGACAGGCTGAGCTGGTTGAAGTTACCGCTTGCCAGAGTCCAGCTGCTTTGCAGTCGAAAACCGCTGAAAAGGAGGACCTCCCCGTTTAGACTCAACTGATGCCTGCGGTCCCATTCAAGCGGATACCACGCTCCCCGGTTCAGCCTTTCATTTCGGGTTTCAACCGACGATAATGTATAAGATGCAGATACCCGGTGTTCCGAAGACGAGGTAAACATATACAGGAATTCAATTCCCCTGGCGCGCATCCGGTTATTGCTGAACCAGGGATTGGATTCAAGGTCAGGTTCTGAAAGCAGTTGACGCGCATTGATTTTCGGGAGTCGCATATAATGCATGAACCGGTAGAACCCTTCTATCTGAAGCAGGTGGCCGTGCTGTGGGCGCAGCTGAAACCGGGCTGTAAACTGATCCTGAGATGAAGGAGGCTGTTGTTTGCCGCTCATCACCCAAAAATCGGCCATCACATAATTTGTAAGGCTCAGGCTATGCAAAAACTGATAGTTCCGGCTGTATCCGGCCGAAATTTCAGTATTGCTGCTCAGGCTGTATCCGAACTCCGCCCTCGGTGAAAGCCTGAACCACTTCCCGTTTGAATAGTAATGCGTTCTGAATCCTCCGCTAAACCTGAAATGGCCCGTGCGGTACTTCAGATGTACAAAATGATCCCATTGCCACCCCAGTGTGGTACGCACAAACATAGGCTGGAACGCATTTTCCTCTTCATACTCTACACGAAACTGCTGAACTGTATGCCCGATTGTAAGCCACCCACTGTCAAACACAGGTCGGTCGGCTGTCTGACTCGCACGAATATTTAGCAAGCGGTTGCGGTTCCCGAACGGCCTGAAAAACGGACGCGAGCCTACTCCGGCCCGCTGATATCTGAAATCGTCTTTCCGGTATTCGGAATCAAACAAACTCATCCCTGCCGTATGCGATAAAAACCAGGAACCCAAAGGCCGCTGCAAATACCGCAGGGAGGCCGAGTGGTTTCCCCAGGAATGATGCGTTTCCACCGGACGGAATGCGGGAGGACGGTCGTCTTCGGCAGGCTGAAGTCGTTCTGCGCGTAACAGTGCCCGGTTCCCGCCGGAATAGGCTGAAAAACGAAGACTGCTCTCCGGACCCGTTGGAAACAGAACCGAGGCATGAATATCATAAAAAACAGCTTCCGTATTCATGTTTCTGACGGCCGGACTGGCGTTCATCCTGTTTTCGGCAGATGAAGGTCGACCGGCATCAAGCCCCCAGTTGAGCAGTTCCGAATTATTGAATATGCCGGCGTCCAGCAGAGAGTATCGTCCCGAGACCATCCATCCCGAACGATTGCTGAGTAAGGGACCTTTGAGGCCGCCACGGACCATGGTGTTACTCAGTCCGGCCGTACCGGATACCCGGTCTCCCGAGCCCGAACGTGACCGGTACGCCAGCGTTGCTCCGGGCGGCCCGGACATATAGGCAGGCGTAACACCCGGATAAAACCCTACTGATTGCAGGCTTTCGTTATGAAAAGCATCAAACATTCCAAAAAAATGCTGATGGTTGTACACAGTCATTCCGTCAAGCTGAACATCGAACGCATCCGGAGTGCTTCCTCTTACGTGAACGGGTCCGGGTCCGGCTATATGTACCGACGGCAGGTAAGCGAGTGCGCGCATGGTGTGTTCACCACCGAAAGCCTGTGCCGGAGAAGCGGCTTTGTGAACCCAAAGTGTATCCGGAGAATGCACCATATTACCGGTAACGACGACTTCGGTTCCGGGTAATGCGGAGGGAATTAATCTGATATGGAGGTATTGACCGTGTTCAGCATCGGAAGGCTGCAGGGTGATGCTTTGGTAGCCAAGGTAAGAAATGGTAATACCGGATTCGTCCGGTAACGCATCTGCTGAAATTCGGAACCGGCCGCTTCGGTCGGTTGTGGTACCTCCGCTCGTGCCGTTATCCGACCAGATAAGTGTAGCATAGGGCAGCGGATTTCCGGATGATCCATCCACAACCACACCGGATAAAACCTGCGCCTGCGCTTCGTCTCCGAGGGAGTAGAGGAAAACCATAGCCCGGTGTTCATCGGCTCGCAGCCCGATTCCTTTCGGTTCAAGTGCGGAGGCCAGCTTGTTCAGCAGCGTGTCGTCGTCTGCGCTGAAGCTAACCGTTTTTCCGGCAATGAGCGCATCCCTGAATAAAAAACGGTACGGGCTTTGTGATTCGATAAAATGAATCACGTCCCGTACCGGCAGTTCATGGAATGTATGCTTTTCTTGCGGCCACGCCTCCGATACGATACCAAGACAGAACAGCAGACACGTGAGTATTTTCAACCGCATCACTCAAACGGCTCAAAGCGATAGGTATCAGAACCGGAGGAAACAAATTGTCCGCCAAGAACCCGTTCAAGATCACTGAAGGCGGTTTGTTTATCGGCCAGCAAAATGGTACCTGATAAAGTTTGCCGCTTCACGGCTTCACCGGCTACTACCGATATGTTAAAATGAAATGACAACTCTTCAGCTATGGAACCGAACGTTCTGTTTTCGAATATAAGCTGGTCGGTTTTCCAGCCTAGGGAAAGCTGTTCGCGATGCGGTTCGGGGAATACAAGAAAGCCCGTGTTTCCCACCTCGGCCTTCTCGCCCGGGCGCATCACCCTGGATTCATCTGCAAGGGCAGCGGAGAGCGTCAGCGAACCGGATTCAAGGAACAGGCGCGAAGTATTGCCCCACGTACTCAGGTTGAAAGCCGTTCCGGTAACACGTACATCCGCTTGTGGTGTTTTCACAAGAAAAGGGAGATCGGAGGAGGCGACCTCGAACCAGGCTTCACCAGTGAGGTTCCAGGCTCTGTTGAACCCGTCGGACGGAATTTCTTCGAGCACCGAATGCTGACGAAGTACCACGTTTGTGCCGTCTTCCAGGGTAAAAGCCGATCGCGTTTCACCGCTTTCGTAGATGACAGCCTGCTGTTGGGTTATCAGCAGGAAAATTCCGCCAAGAATGGTGATCATCAGCATGGCCGCAAGAGCGAATGAAGCGTAAAAAACCGCCTTACCGGAACTGCGTTTTTGCTGATGATTCTCCATATGCCGCTCAATAACTCTCCAGTCATCTTCCTGATGTTTTGCGGTGCGTCGGTGCCCGGCAGGCAAATCATCACCCAAACTAAACAAGGTGTTCAAAAATGCATCCGGCCGGACCGATTGGCGGCCCGAACGGTTCGCCTCATCTATGAGCCGGGCTCTTTGCTGATCTTCAGGAAGTGGATTTTGGTTACTCATGGTCTTCGTAACAGGGCCTGAAACACAGAGCCCTGTTTATTAAATATGTAGTCTAACTTAAAATATATTCGATTTGAGTTTATCCGCGTCCGGGGCTTACGTTACCGGTTTCCAGATCGATGAAAAATACGCGCTGAAGCCCCATAATTCTGAGCAGTGCTTCACCGCCATCAAGTTCAATAGTTCCGGTGTAGGTATTGCTCTCGGCTTCTCCGTTCACATTTCTGCGGACATGGATGGTGTACTCGATAAGTCCGGTAACAAGGGCTTCAATCAGGTCGGTTTCACCTTCGGGGCGTTCGATAGTAATATCCGAAAGCTGGAATTCCATCTGGTAGGCCCTCATCATAGTGCGGCCTTCACGGCCGGTAACCGACATGCTGCCGCTATGGGTTTGGGTTCCGTTGAGCGACATCACCGCATCATTGAATCCTTCCAAAAACCAGTTGGTTTGTCTTTCAAAATCGGACTGCCTTACCGGGCCCTCAGCCTGCCCGCTGCGGCTTCCACGAAACCGGATCGTCTCGATATCGCCGCTTTGCTGGGCGGGTAGTTCTATAAAATTGCCCTGCGCATCTTCAAAAACATACTGAAGCAGTACCTGAATCATTCTGGAAAACTGCTCGTTGCTGAACCCCCTGCGATATTGGATTCGATGTACGCCGTTTTCCGGATTGTAGGAATAATTCCAGTTGTTGTGCGGACCGCGCCATTCTCTGTCGTTGGGATAGTTGAGCCGGTCTTGTTCAACCGTTGCCGTCAGATCGTAAAGCGAGGAGATAAAGCCTTCATCGCGGCCGGAGAGCGCTTCGCCGATCACGTTCCGGACAATCATAAGTTCTTCTTCGTTCATTTCTTCATCTCCGGCGTTCGTGCTGGTATCCGTACAGGAAATCAGCAGCGTTGCCGCCAGAAAAGCCGTTCCCAAAATGATGTAAATCTGATTTTTCATGGCAGAAAAAATTAGTTTGTAAGGTGATTGGTGTCGTTGCTCTGTGTCTATACACATCAGCAACGGGTTCACCCCTACTGCTTTGTTGAGTTTTATAAAAAATCTTTTAACTGTTCGCGGATATGTGCAAGTGCTTTCACCATTTGATTTTCTACCGTTTTGACCGATAGCTGCATAATTTCTGCGGTTTCGGCATAGGTGAATTGCCGGATGAAGCAGAGTTCGAAGGTCTCCTTTCTTTTTTGGGGGAGCAGATCCACGGCCTTGCGGAAGGATCGTTTCAGCTCAGCTTCCCGGATGAATTCTTCCGTATCCGCCCCGGAAACCGAAAGTTGATCCGAATCGGTGTACCGGTCAAATTTGCGTTGATCGCGTTTATAATTAAGCGAGCGCGTCCATGCAATCCGGAACAAAAGGGCACGTATTGATTTGCCGGGATCGATTTGGCTTCGTTTTTCCCACAGGGTGATGAAAGCCTGCTGCAGAATATCCCTGGCGGCGTCGTTATCAAGTCCGGAGCGTATCAGACTTTCATACAACTGCTGCTGATACCGTTCGAAAAAAGTGCGGAAAGCACCGGCATCACCCTGCTTAATTTTTTCAGCCTGAGCCCGGTCGTCGTCGTTCGGTCGGACGGCGGCGGCGATGAGAAGGGCAGCGAGCACTATGTAGGTAGATTCATGCATGGAGGAAAGTACGAAAATTCCTGTAGGGAGAAGACAATAACGACTTAGCGGTACCGGAGCACGATATCGGCCACTTCCTGCGGTTTTTCGGCCATCGGGAGGTGCCCGGCTTTCGGAATGATTTCCACGGCGCTGTCTGCATAATAGCCTGCGATTACATTCGCATATGATGCTTTCAGAAGACGATCGTTTTCCCCGGCCATTACAACCGTTTTACCCTTAAACGTCTTTAGCCTGCTCAGTTCTCCCCTTGCCTTCAGACTGATTTCCGGAAAAGACCACGCGATATGACGGAGCGCTTTATAGGTTTGTGCTTTTTTGGCCTCAGGAAGCTGTGGGATCAAAAATTTCACAAACGGAAAAAGCGGCCAATTCCGGAGAATGAGCCTGCGCATGGGAAAAGACCCGAGGAAACGGAACATCAGATCTTCAGGCGGATAGTACCCACCCGGAGCGATGAGATACAACGACCGGACGAAACCGGAAAACTGAATCGCCATCATAGCACCGATACGGGCACCGAAAGAGTGATTCAGAATATACAGGTTTTCAAAACCGTGACGGTGAATCAGCGTGCCGAGAGCATCGGCATACGATTCCAGATTGAGCACCTTCCCGTCACCGTCTGTTTTACCGTGCCACGGAAGGGATACCGACCAAACCCGAAAGTAAGGAGTAAGAAGCGGCGCGACACGCCGGAACGTGCGGGCGTTACCGCCGAACCCGTGAAGACACAGCATACATGAACGGTGCTCCGCTTCCGGATTAAAATCGATGACCTCTGTACGAAAGCCGTCGATTTCGCAAAAGAACGTTTTATTCATCCGGATGGAAAGAAGAGTCAGGAATTGGATTTATTATCCGGATCGTCATCATCCTTTTTAGTAGATTTTCCTGAATCAGGCTTGATCTGACTTTCACTACTGCTCATTTTCTGAAAGGCTTCAAGCATATTCATCGGGAACGGAAGCACGGCAAATGTTGCATTTTCTTCGCCGATCTCGGCCATGGTTTGAAGGTAGCGCAGCTGTAGTGCCGTCGGTGTTTTTTCGATCATCCGGCCGGCCTGAACCAATTTTTCGGCGGCCTGAAATTCACCCTGAGCGTTAATAATTTTCGCCCGGCGATCACGCTCCATTTCGGCCTGACGTGCCATCGCCCGCTTCATGGTTTCGGGCAGAATGACGTCCTTCACTTCAACAGTGACCACCTTAATACCCCAGGGATCGGTCTGCCGGTCAATAATATCCTGAATTTTCTTATTAACGGCATCCCTCTCGGCAAGAAGCTCGTCCAGCTCATGCTGACCCAGCACGCTTCGGAGGGTTGTCTGCGCCAGCCAGGTGGTGGCTGAAATGTAGTTCTCGACCTGAATTACCGAGCGCTCGGCATCCACCACCCGGAAAAAGGTGATGGCATCCACGTTTACGGTTACATTATCTTTTGTGATGATCTCCTGTTTGTCCACGTTGATGGTAAGTACGCGCAGGTCAACGCGTTCCATCTTATCGATAAACGGTATCAGGACAATCAGGCCCGGACCTTTAGTCATGTGGAATTTACCGAGCCTGAAAATTACCCCGCGCTCATATTCCCGCAGTATTTTAAACATTTGCGGGACGATGAGGGCAAGCAGTACAATTACAGTGATCAGCCAGATTGTAAGGGTTCCCATATCAAATATTCCGTTCATTGTGATTCCTCCGAGTTTGGATGTTGTTCGTTGCCCGGCCCGGCAGCTGTGACAAACACTTTCAATCCTTCAAAACGTACAATTTTTGCCTGCTGTCCTTCTTTGATTTCGCTTCCGTCTTCGGTGCGTGCGTTCCAATATTCACCTGAGAAAAACACGCGACCCTCAGTTCCGGTTATAGTGTCGGTTACGTCAACCAGTTTGCCGTCCATTGATTCGAGGCCGGCATGATGGCCTTTGGATTGTGCTTTGATACCGTAATAGACAATCCACGCGAATACAAGCCCGGTGAGAATAGTGGCGGGTACCAGCCAGTAAAACGAAAGCTGCATATCTTCGGGTAAATCCTGAAAAAGCATGAGTGAACCAAGAAAAAACGACACGCCGCCTCCGGCAATGAGAACGCCGTAGGTGGGGGTAAATGCTTCGGCAACAAATAATATAACAGCCAGAAGTATAAGCACGAAGCCGGCCGTATTAATAGGCATGGCCGCCACCCCATAGAGCAAAAGTATAAGGGCGATCACTCCCGCCACTCCCGGAATAATAGCTCCCGGACTACTTACTTCACCAAGTATTCCATAGATAGCCACCAGGGTAAGAATCAGCAACACTTCCGGCCTGATTATAAAGCTGAAAAACCGCTCTGCAAGGTTGCGGTCAATTCGGTTTATTTCGGCGTTCGCTGTTTGAAGCGTTCGGCCTTCAATCTCTTTGCCGTCCATCTGAAGAAGCAAATCCTGCAAATCCGTTGCCAGCAAGTCGATCACATTAAGCTCAAGGGCTTCATCACTTGTGGCGGAAACGCCGTCGGATACAGCTGATTTCGCCCATTCGGCATTCCGGCCGCGGGCATTTGCGATGGACTCCATAAAACTCTCGGCAAAGCTGAAAATCTTTTTCTGAGCGACCGTATCCTGTTCGCCTCCACCGAAACTTACCGGGGATGCCGCTCCAATACTTGAAGCCGGAGCCATTGCCGCAACATGCGCTGCAAGGGTGATGAAAGCCCCTGCGCTGCCCGCATTCGCTCCGTCGGGCGATACGTAAACCGCCGTCGGGCTTGTGGAGTTTAGAAGCAATTTCACAATGTCCTGAGTGGAATCGAGCAGGCCGCCGGGGGTATCAAGCTCGATGATCAGAATCTCATCGTTTCTGTCCCGGGATATTTCAAGGCTTCTTTCTACATAGTTCAGCATCGTAGGGCCGATTGTGCCCTCAATTCGCATCACGGAAACGGTTGACGCATCACGTTCCGGCTCAACTTCATTTTGAATCACATGACCCGGGGCGTTTTCGCTTGACCCAGCAACCGCGTTTATAACAAAGAACCCGACAAAAAATATACCCAGAATGTAGATTAGGTTCCTGAACTGCAGATATAT
>PXDL01000146.1 GCA_003566395.1 Balneolia bacterium
CCGGGTTTTATCTGAGTTGCACCGGCTCGGATTTCTGAAATGAATTTCTTCCTAATCAGGGGAAAGTGTTTTCAAATAGCTTAAATAAATCCGGCCTTGAAAAAAATGGCGTTAAGAAAGAAACCACTCCGCTGAGAACACCTTCAAATTTCTCTGAGAGACGGGGAGCTTTGGTTTCTTATAGCGGAACGTAGTGCAGTTTAGCCATTTCTTTCCCAGCCCGGCGGTTTTGTTTTTTGGAACCCTTTTCTTGTGTCCGCACAAAAGGTTAAAGAAGTCAATTTCGAGTTCTATATCAGCTATTTGCATCCTACCCAGGGGTTAGCCACATTTGAATACGGATGATTAAAAAGCCATGTCACAAAGGGATCTTTACAGTGTAAACTATGGGGCGCTTTGCGCTGATTAAAAATCGAACTCCTGTTTTGTGCAACGCATGACCCACATTTCAAAACTTCAGGTTGAGCAGCTTTTCCTGAATGGCTGTTGGTTTAATGAGTTTAGTTTTTACGGACTTAGATTTAGGTAAACAGTAACGTAACTGCGTGATTCCTTTTATTTCTTCGATGGCTTTTTCTGCTGAGATATTGATCTGATTAATCGTTAACAATCGTTCAAGCTCTTTATAAACCGTATAGGCTGCAAAACAAATACAAATATGGGCTTCAATGCGGTTTTTTAGTCTATGATAGACCGGTCTAATCCGCAGATCTGTTTTGGAAATGCGAAACGCTTTTTCAATATGCCATAATTGATGGTAATGGCCAATGAGTTGATCTGCCTCTAAGGTGGTATTGGTGATATATCCCTTCAACCCGTCCCAGACCTGATCAGCTTCAAACCGCTGATAATCTATACTGATTCGAGCCTGACCTTCCAGGTTTAAGTACTTGTTGTAGCCCCGGTTGTTGATGTGCTCCTTGGTCAGTTTTCCTGAAGCCACTCTTTTCTCCAGTCGGGCTAATCCCTTTTGCCGATTCATTTCGTCTTTCTTTGCCCGTTTGGACGAATACGTGACGATGAGTCGTCCGTTACGATGGGCAAGCTCAGCTGGTTTGGCTTGGTCAACGCTGAGTTGCAGGATCTGCTGTTTGACCTGATCGGATTCATTTTTTAACCTCCCGCCCAATATATAGCTGTATCCACTCTCACAGAGCGCGTCTATATTCTTTTGAGACAACAGCGCTGAATCAGCTACTACAATGGGCTTGTGAAGGCAAAACCGTTTTTTGAATGCCTCCAGAACCGGAATCAAGGTCTTGGTCTCGGCCGTATTGCCCTCGAACAGCTGGTAACCTATCGGATACCCTTGAGCCGTAACCAACAGCCCGATGAGTATCTGGGGATGACTGTGTTTCCCATCTTTGGAAAAACCACTCACACGGAAATCGTCGCCGCTGGAAGCTTCGAAGTACAGGCTCGTCATATCATAGAAAACCACGGCGATCTGCTGGCCGGTAATGCGGCTCGTGTGGGCAAAAGTAAGGTCTTCAATGCGGGTTTTAAGTTGGGATGACAGCTCATCCATAAACCGGTAGATGGTGTATACACTTACATCCATATTCAAATGACGACTGAAGTAATGGGTGGTCTTAAGCTTGCTGCCAGGATAGACTAACCGGCATAAAACCAATGCTTTAAAATAAACGCATGACCCATCCTCCGGATACCCGATATGATGATATATACGACCTAAAACTCGCTCGGCTCCAACAACGCGAAAATCCCCGCCACTAAGTTGGTTCACAAAGTTTTCTACAACCAGATCATCATGCTCCGTAAATAACCCCAATGTGCCCCTGATACGCTCCATTTGGGTTTTCGCAAGCATCATCAGCAACTCCTCTTCTCGAGAGGTATTGGCAATTCCTACGGTTTTTAGTACCCGATTCGAGCGGTTTACTTTCTCACATATCTGAATACTTACCGATCCGCTTCGATTCTTGTTTTTACGAATAAACATGGCCTAAATGTAGGCCGCATGACCCAAATTTAAAAATTGCTTCTCATAACTTATTAATTTCTCTACACCGAAATTTGAAGACACGACGACATGCACAAAACAGGAAAAGGATACCGGCTTTCCGGATTGAAAAAAACGACCGCGCTCTTGGAATAAAGAGTGAATGATTTGATCGAGGCAAAAGCCACTTCATTTCCTTAGTTACTGTTAGTAGCTAACAGCTTACGGGGCTGGAAATCATATATGTTGATTACGAAATCTCCGTCGCTGTTTCGGGAACGTGTGTAGAGCGTATTGCCCCGAATTCGAATTAGATTGGCAGGCGCATCAAGGGTGAAGGATCCTACATAGGTACCGTCGGTTACAGAGTAAATATCGATCATATTGGCTATGTTTCCGGAATTATCCCCTGAATAAAGTATCACAATCACTTCATCAAGCAGCTGAACCGAGGAGTTAATAAACCTGAATTCTTGTGGGCGAATTGTGGGCAAATCCTGAAGTTGTTTTAGTACGTTCCCGGACTGCATAACCGGCTGCACTGTACTAACCTGATACAGAAGCTCGCCCTGATCGGTAAAAAGAGCGAACCAGGATGAGCCATAGGGCATAAATACCACCTTATCACCCCGGGCAGCCAGGTCTCCCTGTTTGAGGATAGGAGCCGTGGTAGGTATGCTCCCAAATGAGCCGGCCTTTTCCATAGTTTCAAAATTCAACGTACCGAAAAGCTTTTCCTCCATTATATAGGCAAACACGATGCGATCGTTGGTTTTAGCCATCCGGTGCGGACGTTCCGAAAGATTGTGTTCCCCCATCAGCTCGCCTTCAGGGGTATAGTATATGAGCTTCGCATTTGCGGGATCTGCTAGTAGAAGCTCATTGTCGGCGGTGAACAATACTTCCACGGGATTCTGGAATTCTCCCGGACCCCGGCCGCTACGTATGGGAAGCACCGAGTGGGTTGATCCGGAAAAATCTTCTTCGGGCACTATAAGGTTGAACTGCATCCGGCTGTAGTCAAAGATCCCAATCGCACCTTCTTCCGAAATTGAGATAAGTTCGGGTATAAAAATATCGTACCCCCCGAGATTAATCGAAGCATAGCTCTCAAGATTATCGGCTACATGGCGTTCCTGCGCATCTTGAGCCGGAAGGTCGTGTAGGGAAAGGTTGAAATCGTCAACAATCCTGTCTTTCGTTTCACTGCTGCAGGCACTCAAAAAGATAAGCATCAATACCACCGGAGCAGCTTTCATGAATAAAGCACAATAGTGTTTTTGACTAAAATACTTATTCATACCTTTCAGTTCGGTCATGATCATCCTCCGAAAATATCCTCGAATAAATAGCATACACATAATCTTCCGGGTTAAACGGTAGTAAAAAGTAACAGGAATGGTGTTTCAGATCAGCATTCCAATCTCAAATTGTATAGGCATATAAAAGCTTTAACAATTAAATCATATTCAGGATTGGAGGCAAGTATTCTAAAAAAAATCCGCGAAATCAGCGTCCAAACCTAACATCTATATCCACGGCTACTGAGCCGATTCCTGGGCAATTTTGGCCGCGTCTATGGCAATAAAAAGTTCCTTGTTGGTCGGCACTATGTACAGCTCGAATTTTTGAATCAACGCTGCCGATGCTTGCTACTTCTACCCTCTACAGTTCCTAATTGCAATTTTTGTTCGGGTTTAGACACGACTATTATCAGGAAACTAAGCTTTCTTCTATATGCTTAAGCATACAATTCATGTGGTGTGATTTTAAATTATATTTATTAACATATAATTCCTTACTTTTCATGTAAAATATATCTTAAAGCATATAATGAAGCAATTATCATCCTTTGTTAAAGAACGGAGAAAAGAAGTCAAGCTCACGCAGGAAGAGTTCGCTGAACGTGCAGGTGTGGCCCTAACCGTTCTCCGAAAGATAGAGCAGGGAAAAACCAATCTGAATATGGATAAAGTGAACCTGGTTCTTCGAATGTTCGGTCACGAACTGGCCCCTGTAAAAAGTAAAGATTTGATTAAATGAGACAGGGAAAGGTGTTTTACAAGGATCTTGTGGCAGGAATTCTTACGGAGACCGATGAAGGTGAGTATGTATTTCAGTATGATCATAATTATGTAAAGAACAATCCGGAAGACTTCATCACATTTACCATGCCGGTTAGGGTACAACTCTATAAAGACAACCGACTTTTCCCATTCTTTGAAGGTTTGATTCCCGAAGGGTGGATGCTGGATATTGCATCTGAAAACTGGAAGATCAACAAGAACGACCGAATGGGCTTGCTGCTGGCTTGTTGTAAGAATTGCATTGGAGCCGTAAGTATTGAACCAATAACAGAAGAAGATGGGGAATAAGTGTTTGTATTGCTATAAACCCGTTGACGAAGGTGTTGATTTCCATTCGGCCTGTTCTCTGGATTTCTTCGGGTCTTCTACCCCGCCCAAAATCAGGTACACCCTGAATCAAATGGACGAGCTGGCGAAAAAGGTAGTGGAACGAAGCGTTTCCGTACCTGGAGTTCAGCCGAAACTTTCCATGTCGTTGATCAGAAAAACCAAAAAAAGCGCTGATTCACGACTTACGGTTGTAGGTGCATTAGGGGGAAATTATATTTTCAAGCCCCCATCCGATCGCTTCCCCGAAATGCCTGAGAACGAACACCTTACCATGCGCGTTGCCGAAAATTTCGGAATTAGAGTTGTGCCATCATCATTAATACGATTGTCCTCCGGAGAATTATCCTACATCACAAAGCGTATCGACAGGACGGAAACCGGTGAGAAGATTCATTTGCTTGATATGTTCCAGATAACCGAAGCATTTGACAAGTATAAAAGCTCTATGGAGAAAGTCGGAAAGACACTGGCCCGATATTCAAAGAATCCACTCCTGGATAAGGTATTTTACTTCGAAATAGTCATTTTTTCCTTTCTAATAGGAAACAACGACATGCACCTAAAGAATTTTTCTATGATAGAGAGCCCTTCCGGCTGGGTACTTGCTCCGGCTTATGACCAGCTGAATACTTCGATTCTGTTACCGGAAGATAGAGAAGAACTTGCCCTTACCCTGGCCGGAAAGAAAAGGAAGCTGAAAAGAGAGCACTTTGAACAATTAGGACAAAATCTGAGTCTTACAGCAAAACAGATTAAAGGCGCTTTTCAGAGAATGATAAAAAACAAATCAAATGCCTATTCCTGGATTGACCGGTCATTTTTATCCACCGATATGAAGGCTGCCTATACGGAAGTGCTTGATTCAAGGTATGACCAGCTAAATCTGAAATAGACTCATAATACATCCGCGAAATCCGCGTCCAAACCTATCTTCTATATCCACGGCGACTGAGCCGATGCCTGGGCAATTTTGGCCGCATCAATGGCTATAACAAGCTCCTCGTTGGTCGGTACTACGTACAGCTCGATTTTGGAATCATCCGCGCTGATGCGGGTCAGCTCGCCGGGCTGTACGTCGTTATTGCGGTCTTCATCAAGTTTAATGCCCAGATACTCCATCTCTTCTACAGCTTTCCGGCGTATGAGAGCCGAGTTCTCGCCAATACCGGCCGTAAACAGAATGGCATCACAGCCGTTCATACTTGCAATATAAGAACCGATATACTGCTTGATGCGATAGGTAAATACGTCGATGGCCTGCTGGCAACGACGGTCTCCTTTTTCTGCTTCAGCGACCAGATCACGCATATCGGCTGCGAATCCGCTGAGGCCGAGAAGCCCGCTGTGGCGATTCAACAGCGCGTGGAGATTGCTAAGCGGAAGTTCTTCTTTTTCGACCAGATAAAATAAAATCGAGGGATCAAGATCACCGCTTCGGGTACCCATCACCAGCCCGGACAGCGGGGTGAAGCCCATAGATGTATCCACCGATTTCCCTCCTTCTATGGCACAAACCGAGGCTCCGTTGCCCAGATGACAGCTTATCACCTTCGTATCTTTAACGTCTTTGAGCGTGAGCTTGTAATACTGACGGCTAACGAAATAGTGAGAGGTTCCGTGAAAACCATACTTCCGGATTTTGTAGCGGCGGTACAAACGGTTGGGAATGCCGTAGAGATACGCTTTGGCGGGAAGGGAGTGATGAAACGCGGTATCAAAAACGGCTACATGCGGAACATCGGGCAGGGCTTCCATCGCGGCCTCTATCCCCTTCAGGTTGGGCGGATTATGCAGCGGGGCAAGATCAATGGCCTGCTCAATCGCTTCTTTCACATCGTCGTCTATCAAAACCGAATCTTTAAACATATCGCTTCCGTGCACCACCCTGTGCCCCACCGCTTTTATATCAGAGGCCGAATCTACGACTTTTGTATCAGGTCCTAACAGAAACCCGAGAATTTCTTTTAAGCCTTCCACATGGTTCTGAATGACCTTGGTCTCCTTGACGCGCTTTTCGTCTGACGGCTCGTGTTTTACGATGGATGTGACCGCTCCGATCCGTTCAATCATTCCCCGGCATTTACCAATTTTGGTTTCGGTATCTATGAGGTCGTATTTGATGGATGAGCTTCCGCAATTGATGACGAGTACAAGCATAAATTCTAAAAGTTTGTGAGTTAATGATTCGGTGCTGAACCTGTTCGGAGCTTCAATCACCTAAGAACCGGCCTTAAAATACAGATTAGCTATGAACCTACTGTGTAGCGCACGAAAAAAAAGCCCGGTCACACATTGGTGAGACCGGGCCTGGAATTAATCAAAGCTGATTGAAAACTCAGCTTCAGTCTTTTTTCTTTTCGTCTTCGTCAACTACTTCGTAGTCGGCGTCAACGGCATCGTCTTCAGAAGACTTGGTTTTCTCATCGGTTTCGCCTTCGTCTGACGGACCGGCCTGGCCTTCGGGGCCTTCACCCTGCTGAGCCCCGGCCGCCTGCATTTCCTGAGTGGCATCGGCCCAAACCTTGTTCAGGTTTTCGACTTTAGCGTCTATGGCATCAATATCTTCAGACTTATGAGCTTCCTTCAGCTCATCGAGTGCGCCGTTGATTTTAGACTTGGTATCGTCGGTAAGCTTGTCGCCGAATTCCTTGAGGTTTTTCTCGGTTGAGAAAATCATCGAATCGGCCTGATTCAGCTTGTCGATACGCTCTTTAATTTTCTTGTCTTCATCGGCATGCTCTTCGGCAGCTTTGCGCATATTCTCAATTTCCTGTTCGGATAGTCCGGAACTTGATTCAATGCGGATTTTCTGCTCTTTACCGGTGGCTTTATCTTTGGCGCTTACGTTCAGCACACCGTTAGCGTCGATATCGAAAGTAACTTCAACTTGCGGCATTCCGCGTGGTGCCGGTGGAATTCCGTCGAGGTGGAACTTGCCGAGCGTACGGTTATCGGTGGCCCGGGTGCGTTCTCCCTGAAGTACATGAATTTCAACGGAGGTCTGATTATCGGCCGCTGTTGAGAAGACTTCTTTTTTGCTGGTCGGGATGGTGGTGTTGGAGTCGATCAGTTTGGTCATCACACCGCCGAGCGTCTCGATACCGAGCGAGAGCGGAGTAACATCAAGCAGAATCACGTCTTTCACGTCACCGGCAAGTACGCCTCCCTGAATGGCCGCGCCGACAGCAACTACTTCATCGGGGTTAACCCCTTTACTCGGATCTTTGCCGAAGAATTCCTTAACGGCTTCCTGAATTTTCGGGATACGTGTTGATCCACCCACAAGAATAACCTGATCGATCTCGGACTTGGAAATTTTAGCATCCTTGAGAGCTTTCTTGCACGGATCAAGCGTGCGCTGCACCAGATCATCTACAAGCTGCTCAAATTTTGAGCGCGAGATATCGATATTCAAATGCTTCGGTCCGTCCTGATCGGCTGTGATAAAGGGCAGGTTCACGTTGGTTTGGCTGGAGCTTGAAAGCTCGATTTTAGCTTTTTCGGCCGCATCTTTCAGACGCTGCATCGCCATCGCATCTTTGCTGAGGTCCACGCCGTCGGAGTTTTTGAACTCCTGAACCAGGAATTTGATCAGGCGTGAGTCGAAGTCATCTCCACCGAGATGCGTATCACCGTTGGTGGATTTAACTTCGAATACACCATCACCGAGTTCCAGAATGGAGATATCGAAAGTACCACCGCCAAGGTCATACACGGCGATAGTCTGGTTTTTGTCCTTCTTATCAAGCCCGTATGCAAGCGCCGCAGCGGTAGGTTCGTTGATAATCCGCTTTACTTCAAGCCCTGCAATGGCACCGGCTTCCTGGGTGGCTTTACGCTGGGAGTCGTTGAAGTAAGCCGGTACGGTAATAACCGCTTCGGTTACTTTTTAACCCAGATATTCTTCGGCGGTCTGTTTCATTTTCTGAAGGACCATGGCCGAGATCTCCTGGGGTGCATATTTCCGGTCGTCGATATTTACGCGGGCCGTGGCGTCGTCGCCGCGAACCACTTCATACGGGCTGTCTGAAATCTCATTTGAGACTTCATCATATTTACGACCCATAAACCGCTTGATAGAAGCGATTGTTTTCTTCGGATTGGTAATAGCCTGACGCTTGGCCGGAGCACCCACAAGACGCTCACCGTCTTTACTGAATGCAACAACTGATGGAGTTGTACGACCGCCCTCGGAATTCGGAATAACGACGGGGTCGTTGCCTTCCATTACCGCAACGCAGGAGTTTGTTGTACCAAGGTCGATTCCAATAATTTTTCCCATGACTTTAAATCTGATTAAGTTTTACTGTTTCTACTATTCAATGTTGATTGTGTCTGATTGCTCTGTCTCACCTTTCAGCGGAACGGTAACACGAAGTACGCCCTGCCTGAAACCCGCCTTGATTTCTGACGAATTGACATCGGCAGGAATGGCGAAAGAGCGCGAAAATGAACCGCTTTCGCGCTCCTGTTTCAAAAATTCCTGTTCTTCCGGATATTCGGCCTTACGGCTTCCCGAGATTGTAAGCACCTGATTCTTTAGTGCTATGCTGATATCTTTTTTTTCCATTCCGGGAAGGTCCATAAACAGGGTGATGTGTTCATCATCCTGTAAAACATCAAGTGCAGGCCGAAATCCCTGCTTTTCACTTTTTTGTGTAATCACCCGTTCAACAAACCCGTGAATATCTTCTCCGAGTTCGTTGAGCCGTTGTTCCAGTTCGCTAAAGTTGAATTGAGACATAATTAATCTGTTTTTTTAAATAGTTTGGCAAACATGATGCCAAAAAAAACAGTGTACCCGCAATCTGTCGTATTGGCAACAAGCCCGGCCCGCCTGCCAGTTTTGCGCAAAAAATCCGATCCCGGCCTGACACTACCACGTATGGGAACAGATATTCTATCATATTGCAAAAAAAACTCCCGATACGCGAACGCAGCGGGAGTTTTCAGCAAAATCTCAGCTCACTTTACGTCACAACACAAACGTAAGGCCGAGCTGGAAAGACAGGAGATCGGTACGGGAGCTGGACACATCGAAATCGAGCTGTCCGTTATCTGTTCTGATGCTACCGGGAAGGATGTATTCGGCTTCACTGCCTACCATGTAGCGGACCTGCGTATTCACGTACACGCGTCCCTGCCCGCCTTCTCTTCCATCCCAAACCATAAAGCGAATGCCGGCACCCGCCCCGTAGCTAAAAGCGAAATCATCAAAATTGGTGTCACGAAACACATCTTCCTGCGATCCCCCTCTGGAACTGACCGTTGACTCCGTATAGAGATAGTTGAATCCCACGAGAAAATCTACGTAGGGACGAAAATAGGGATCGCGGCCGGTAAGCCGGGTCAGAAAATTTAGGCTGGCCATGTTGTAGCTATTTTCGACCCGCACACGCACATCGGGAATGGTTGTGCTGAGCGGTTCGTCCCTGCGGTCGGTTCCGAAGGTAAGAAATCCGGCATCAATTCCGAGCATTACCGGAGTTCGGGGAATGTGATATCCGGCCATTGCCTGTATGCCGAAGCCGATTTCCTCAAGCTGATCCTGAAAAGGCCCCTGCGGCAGCCCCAGCTGAAGACTGGCGCCGAACTCGACTTCCTGGGCGTCGGCCTGACCCGGATTAAATCCAATGATAATAAGCATTACAGCCGCTGTCAAAACGGACACTCGTAAAGAGTTAAATAATGATTTTTGTTTAAAGAAAAACGTTTTCATTCGGGTATCTGATTAATGTTTTAAAATGCTGCGTCTGTTTAACCCTCAATGCCTCACAGTGGGCAGAGTTACACGTGAAGTGCCTGAATCCAATAATTGAGTATTTGAACGGGCTCGGGTTAAAGGTATGAATGAATTGAAGAATACTTCAAAAGGAGTTTCACCTCCGGAATTTTTCGGTTCTGTTGTTGTGAATGGGGAGTAAAGCGGTGCCGGTTCTTCAGGTTGGCGGACGGCTGCTGCTTTATTAACCGAAATACATTGACGTAAAATCTGCTGATTTGTTCCTGCTCAGGTATTTCAGAGTTCAGTATCAGTAAACAGTAACAGAGAACAGTACCAGAGTTCAGTACCAGAGTTCAGTATCAGTAAACAG
>PXDL01000198.1 GCA_003566395.1 Balneolia bacterium
ATCCATTGTACTTGTTTTACTCTGCTCCACTTGTTGCTTGGCTTCAAGTAAATCTTGTAGTATCTCCGGTTTTGCAAATAGATTAAGACAAGAGTCCGTGATAAAACACCTATTGCAATAAAAGTACTTGCAATTCATCTTAGGGCCCTCATGTCAGGAATAAATCCCAATTGGTTGAGCTTAAAACTTTTCCGATTCATCACCATCTCTCATTTTCCCGGCCTTGCCAACCGTCGTCTTTTCCCGCCTGTGAATTTCGTATATTCCGCCCTCCGAATCCCTAACTTCTAATCAGCATTATCTTTCCTTTATACGCTTAACCCGACCGGCTTTATGACCGATATTATTACGATTGTGGGAGCAAGGCCGCAGTTTGTGAAAGCCGCGGTGGTAAGCAAAGCGCTGAAGGAAGCCGGAATTTCCGAGCAGATTATCCATACCGGTCAGCATTACGATGCACGCATGAGTGCGGTTTTTTTTGATGAACTCGGCCTGCCTGCTCCCTCGGTAAATCTTGCAGCCGGGTCCGGGCTTCACGGCAAGCAGACCGCGGACATGCTCGAAAAGCTGGAAGCACATCTCATCGCCCTTTCTTCTCCTCCTTCTTTTATGATGGTGTACGGAGATACCAACTCCACACTTGCCGGAGCTTTGGCCGCCGCAAAACTCCATATTCCGGTTATTCATATAGAAGCCGGGCTGCGTTCGTTTAACCGTAAGATGCCGGAGGAAATTAACCGGGTGGTTACCGATCACCTGAGCACTCTTCTGTTTTGCAGCTCGGACGGGGGCCTGAAGCAGCTCGCCTCCGAAGGCATCACCGAAGGCGTACACGTTTCCGGTGATGTGATGTATGATGCCGTTCGCACTTTTTCGGAGGCTTATTCCGGAGATTTCCGTAAGCAGCTTGCCCTGGAAGAAGCCTTCACCCTGCCCGACCGCTTTCTGCTTTTTACCCTGCACCGGCCTTCGAACACCGATTCGGATGAAGCGCTCAAAAACATAACCGGCGCATTATCCGAAACCGATTTACCCGTAATCTGGCCGGTTCACCCGAGAGTCCGGAGCCGCCTGGATGCCATCACCCTTCCCAAAAACCTGAGGTGCATTTCTCCGGTTTCTTACCTGATGATGCTTCAGCTTCTGAAGGCGTGTGAAGGCGTTCTGACCGATTCCGGCGGACTGCAAAAGGAGGCGTACTGGCTTCAGAAACCGTGCATCACCCTAAGAGAGGAAACCGAGTGGACCGAAACCCTGCACGGCGGCTGGAATGTACTGACGGGTCCCGACCCCGCCCGGATTCGCGCTGCTTTGTCGCAGAAGCCCGGCTCGGAATGGAAAACGCTCTACGGTAACGGCCGCGCAGCAGAATCCATCGCAACCATAATTTCGGATTGCCTTAATGTTTAAACGCGAGCTAACTATACGGGAAGCCGACCCGACGGAGTGGAAAGAGTGGGACGCGTTTGTTTTTCAGCAGCGTGACGGCACTATTTTCCACAGCTCCATCTGGCTCAGCGAGCAGCCCGGCTTACAGCTGCGTATTTTTTTTATGTATGAAGGCGATCAGCTTGTTGGCGGAGTTCCAATTTGTGTGAAGCAAAAAATGGGCATACGCATACTTCCTCAACCACTTCTTACGCCCTACTTCGGTCCGGTTTTCAGTGATGAATTTTTGCTGAAAGGCCGGCTTTCCGAGGCGCTTGAGCTGATTCTGGCACAGGTATATGAACCGTTCGATGCATTTTGTTTTTCGCTTCCGCCACAGGCCGTTCAGCTTCGTAAAATACTGGTTGATCTGCCTTTTTACCGGGAAAATCATCGCAGCGTCCAAAACAGACGCACCAATCTTAAACAGCAAATGCCCGCTTCGGAACTTATTTCCTCCTATCCCAAAATGTCGCGCAGAAACGAGATCAGGCGGGCTATGCGAAAAGGCACCGAAGCGCGGGAGTCCGAAGATTTTGAAACGATATACCGTTTGTCCGAATTGTCGTTTCAGTCCACCGGACGCAGTCATCCGCTCACAATGCCGCAGTACGTGCAACTGGCGAAAAAAATGCATCAATTCGGGTTGGGGATGGGCATTTTAACACACTCAAACGACAATATACCGCTTGCTTCCGCGTGGATTCTGTTCGACCGCACCACTACTTACAACGTGCTTGCAGGCGTGGACCAGGAGTATAAAAATTACAACGGCGGATCGGTGGCGCTTCATTATGCGCTCACCGTCTCGATGGAGCACGGACTTGTTTTCGATTTCGGAGGCTCCATGATAGAGGGCGTAAACCGTTATCTTCAATCGTACGGCACCACCGAATGCTGGTACACGCATTATCGCTCGACCGAATCATCAAAAATGAAACTGTTAAAGGCAATCGGACTTGTCAGGTTTTGAACCGGTTCGGTTAATCACCCTTAGAAATCTTTATTTATTTTCATGTCTCAGAATACGTTTCAAACCCACCACGGCATGGTGGATATTTTACCGGAGGAATCCGGGAAATGGCACTATCTGGAAGCTCTCATCCGGGAAACCGCACGGGAATTTCATTTCGGTGAAATCCGGACGCCCGTTCTTGAACCTACCGAACTGATTGCCAGAGGGATAGGTCAGCTTACCGATATTGTTTCCAAAGAGATGTTTTCATTTTCGCGGGGCGAGACCAACTATGTGCTGCGACCGGAATGCACAGCCCCCGTTGCCCGTGCGTATGTGCAGCATCACCTCGATCAGAAGGGCGGGGCGCAAAAGCTCTTTTATATCGGGCCGATGTTCCGGGCCGAGCGTCCGCAAAAAGGGCGTCAGCGTCAGTTTCATCAGTTCGGAGCCGAACTTATCGGCACCGATGCCCCCATCGCAGATGTGGAGATTATCCGCTTCATGATGCGCATTTACGAAAAGATCGGCCTTACGAAAACGACGCTGATGATAAATTCGGTGGGTGATCCGGAAAGTCGCGCGGACTACCGAAACGCTTTACAGGAATATTTCCGCCCGAATTTGAATAACCTCAGCGATATTTCCCGACAGCGGTTTGAAGCCAATCCGATGCGTATTCTCGATTCCAAGGAAGAGGAAGATCAGCCGTTTATTGAAAATGCGCCTCTGATAACCGATTACCTGAATGAGGCGTGCAGCCGGCATTATGCGCACGTGAAACAATACCTGACAGATTCCGGCATCCCCTTTGTGGAAAATCCGCGCCTGGTCCGCGGGCTGGATTACTATACCCAAACTGCATTCGAGTTGATTAGCAGTGATCTCGGTTCTCAGGACGCCCTGGGCGGAGGCGGGCGATATGACCTGTTGATTGAGGAAATCGGCGGGCGGCCGACTCCTGCGGTAGGGTTTGCCTGCGGGATGGAGCGGCTGATGATCGCATGTGAGGCACTCGGCATCCCGCTGGGTGAAGCGCCCTCTCTGGACGTTTATATCGTGTGCAGGGGCGAAGGCGCGCAACGCTGGGCCATGGACCGCATTACCGATATTCGGAAGCAGGGGCTGAGCTGCACCATGGATTTCTCCGGAAAATCTATAAAAGCACAGCTCAAGGACGCCAACCGGCAGAACAGCCGCTTCGCGATTATCGTGGGCGATTCCGAACTGGAACAACAAAAATTCACCTTCCGTAACATGCAGGAAAGCACCGAAGAAGCGTTACCCTTTGATGAAATCGTCGGCAAACTCAATTCTGCGTTCGACAAGTAATCATCAGACATCAGACTACTTTAAATTTATACCCTTCCAACATGGCCCGGAAAATTCTTATCGGTTTTGTTTTAATCGTCATTCTTGCGCTTACGCTGAATTTTATCCTTTCGCGCCTGGCATCACAGGCGGTGCATGAGGGCCTTGAACGGTTTATCGAAGAACAGGAGCAGGAAACCGTAAACCTCAGTTTTGAAGAAACTACCGTGAGCACACTCCGCTCCCGTTTCACGATTCGGGGGCTTGAAATTGAGCAAACCGCCTCCGGAGAAACAACGCAAATCGGGGAGTTATCCGCTTCCATTTCTTACCGCGACTTTATAGACCTGATTGCATCGCGCAGCAGTGGGGACACGCCGGAAATCCGCCGGGGCGTTCTTGTTATGAATGAAGTAACCCATACTCAAAACGGCGGGCCCGGCTACAGTTTTGATCATCTTTCCCTGAGTATCGACGGAAATCTTGGAGATCTTATGCGGGCGATAGATACCGGTTTCAGGATACCTCCCGTTCACAATCAGAATGCGGAAGTTGAAATTCTCAATTTTCAGCCTTTTTACGACGTGAATTTCGATCTTCTCAACACCGGCTTCACCGTTCCGCTCCCGACGATTAACCGGATCTTCATCGACGGAACTTACGACACCGAAACCGATCAGCTTACAATCAGCCAAAGTGAAGTTAATATGGACCGGTCCGATTACAGCATGCAGCTCACCATCGACGACCTTTCCACCTTTTACTCCGGCGGCCGGGCCGATAATACCGAACCTGTGCCTCTTGTACGCGCTACCGTTTCCGGAACAACAACCGAGCGAGGCAGAATGGGCCTGATTCCGGGAGGGCTTGGCATACATTACGAATCTCTGGAACTCACCTATGAAGGACCGTTTCACCGGGGCGGCTCTTTCCGTGAAATCTTTTTCTCCGACGAGACCGTTATCGGTCTTGATGCACGTGAAGTGACGCTTTACAGTCCGGAACATTTTCGCCGGAACTACGGTCAGGCACTTCGCTTTCTCGGCATCTCGGATGAACAGATTACGGTTCCGGGCATCACCGCGCAATACACCATTCGTTCCGACAGAGCGCAGATTGATGAGTTCAGCCTCAACAATCCATTTGCAAGAGTGTCGGTTTCAGGCGCCCTGCTGATGCATGAAGAACAGTCCTGGAGCTGGGAAGATGCCGTCATCAGAATTGAACCCTCAACCAACGAGAGCCGCAATTTTATTGAAACGGTGAAATCCTTCTTCGATTTAGCTATTCCGGAAGAAAACGGGATTTACGAGATTCGGATCAGGGGCACCCTTGACGAACCTCGTCTGGACGGTATCACGTCCTGAACGATGCAGATATCCTCTCAATGAGGCTGTTTTTTACGTTTTAGAAACGATGCGACCCGTTGGTGATGCTCTTCCGACGCCCAGTGGCGGGCAAACTCCGTACGTTCATTGTTGATGGATTCTTTGTGCGGATGCTTTTGTGCGTAGGTGACGCCTTCCTTTAGCGTACGAATCATTTTCCGGTCGTTTTCAGACAGTTTTCCGGCAATGTCGCTGATATGGCTTTCCAGATGTGAGGAAGATTCCGCCATGTCGATCAACCCGGCGATGAGAGCGGACTCGGTATCTATCATCGACTGTGTTCCAAGCCAGAAAAGCACCGTTGACCTTCCGACACGCTCAATAAGCCGGGTGAGTCCGCCCCAGCCCGGGGGCAGATAAAACTTACCCTGAGTGAACCCAAACCGGGCGTGTTTGGCGGCAATCCGGAAATCGAAGGCAAGCAGCACTTCGCATCCTCCTCCGAACGCATCACCGTTGATGAGAGCAATAGTCCAGCAGTTAGCCGACTCAATCCGCCGCAAGATTTCCCCCATCCGCATGGACATCTTCCGGGCATCATGTTCGGTTTTCAATGCTGAAAACTCTTTCAGATCGCCACCGGCAGAAAAATATTTGTTACCCGAGCCGGTAAGCACAAACACCCTGATGTCGTCGTTTTTCTCAATTTTATCACAAACCTGCTCAAGGGCATCCATCACCTCGAAATTGATAGCATTATACGCTTTCGGGCGGTTGATCGTGGCGTACATTACATGGCGGCCCTGCATTTGCACCGTTACAGATTCCACACTTCAGCACTCTAATTCGTTAATAGTAACAATATCATTATGTTAAGGTAATAGACCCGAAAAAGAAAACGCCTTAACAAACTCTTACGGTTTGCTCTCTTCCAACAGATATTCAGATTTTCTAATACGTTGGCTCGTCGGGGCGAGGTGTTTCCTGATCGAGCTCATCGCATATCCAGTTCAGGAAGTCTTTGCTGCCACCCTCGATAGGTAGAACCACCACGCAGGGCACCTCATAACTGTGCATTTCTTTTACTTTTTCCTCAATCCGGGCAACCCGTGAAGTCGTTGTTTTAAGTAAAAGCACCACTTCCGACTCCTGTTTTACCGTGCCCTCCCAGCGATAGACCGACTCCATTTTGGGAAGGATATTTCCACAGGCAATCAGTTTATGGACAAGCAGGGCGCTTGCAAGACTACGAGCTTCATCTACCGTTGCGGTGGTTACGTAAACCATAACCGGTTTATCATCTTGTACCATACAGACAGAATCAAAGACAAATTATTGGTATTCTTGTACCCGTTTTTAAAGGGCTCTCGCTAATATACTATTTCGCCGATTCCAGTAAAACTCATCCGCTTACATTTGTGCGGCCTCCGATCAGGACCCGGATAGTTCGGAGTTCATAAACCGAATCCAGTCTCCGTCATTAATTTTACGCAAATGTGGTTTAAATTGAGTTTTCTCCATAAGTGCTTCTCGAAAAACATAAATCCAGCCCGGGGGGCCGTCGCCGGCTTCGGTTCGCACCCGATCATATACATTCCCGGGGTGATGATCTCCCAAAAACGTTTCCAGCCGGTCAAGCTGTTGGAGGATGAAACCGTCCACTTCGTACAACTCCGCGATAACACTGCCGGCTTCCGATCTGATGATACCCGGATAAGCACCCAGGCTCCACATTTCAAAACCATTTATGGAATACATACCTGCACAGTGAGATGCGGAAAGCAGTCCGTGATTTCGTCCGCCTTTTCGGAGCGTGCCATAGACGTAGACTTTGTACATTAACATTTAAAGACGGCTATTTATCAGTCAGGTGAGACGGACTGATAATCACAGATACCGGCACTTCCAAATTGATGATATAGTTCACGGAATACCTATGAATTGGTGAGAGTTACTGCTTTCTTTGTTTGTAGACAAAGGCTCCGACAATAGCGGCTAAACTTGAAATAAGAACTCCTAATCCACTAACATCATGTCCCTGAAGAATCAGGTAGAAGCCTGCCGAAATACCTCCCAGCCCCAACAAGAATGCAAAAACCTGGCCAATTATATGCGATATAAAAAGCATTCTCAGCTCGGAACGTTGTGCTTTGATCCGTCCCTTTTGTTCATTTTCAGCCATTGTTAATATTCTGTCAGCGGCACCGGGAAGAACGTTTTCATAGTTGGCAAGTTCAGAAGAAGGAGGCAGGGGGCCGGAAAACTGGGAAACCGTAATTCGTTCCTCTTTGTTATTTTTCCGTCGTGTCATAAAGGTTTTAAGAGGTGGATTCCTTTTGCTGATTTTTCACCGTATTCATGGAAATGCGGATATCCGTGCCTATTCGGTCAAAATCATTAGCCAAGGCATCTTTGCCGAACTGATGATGATCGGGCTGGAAACGACGAGGAGTGTTCAGATCAATTCCCGAAGCAAAACCACGGAAAATCGCCTGCTTAATTTTATGTACTGTTCTGATTGCCATGATTTAAATATGCGAAGTTTCTTTAAAATTAACAACGCATGCCAATTCTGTATTGTTTCACATCCATCATCTATCTTTAGCAAATCCGTACAGCCCTATTTTTTGGAAATGATAAAGGGTGTTTTTTTATAGCCGGCTGGTTCAACCTTTAGCAAAGTTTAGTTACACAATTACTTAGATTCAGATGAAAAGTAACGTTTTCAAGGCTTTTGTAACTAAGTCGTCACCTGTATTTTGAAAAACTGTGCTGCATCCTTTTTTGAATGTACGCAAGAAAAAAAATAACGCTTTAATTCTGAAATTCGCCTGATTTTCAACGTTACGAACCTATGTCAAACTCAGAAAAGCAACACGAGTGCCCTTCCTGCGCCATGATGGTCGATAAAAGCGCCCGTACGTGCCCTATTTGTGGCTACGAGTTTCCGCATCAGAAAAAAAGTGCGATCGTGGCTGTATGGCTTTTCATCGTGCTGATGCTTTTATGGGCTATTTTTTGAGCAAGCCTGAATTTATTTTGGCCCGCAATCGCTTTGATGCCCATACCCTAAAAAGAAACAGCCGCCTGAAGGACTCCCCGGCCCATCAAACGGCTGTTCTCATATCGTGACGCCCTTCTCCAAGGCCGTCACACATCATAGCAAACAGTATAACCTAAGGAATCAGGTTTTGCGTTTCATTTCGCTGAAAAATCGGATCTTCACTGGCAAAATGCGCCATATTCTGATACACCTGATATCTGCGCTTAATCTCTTTCACATAGTTCACAGGTTCAGTTCCCCGGACAAATCCGAAGCGTGCGTTCTGGAAAAAACGCGGTTGCATAAGCAACAATAACGATTCGGCTACATGGTCCCAGTTATTGGGGTCCCTGTTTCGGTCAACGGTAAGGCGCCGGGCGTCGGCCATATGCCCCATACCGGCGTTGTAGGTAGCCAGTGCAAATGCCAGCCGGCTATCTTCATCCATATAGGAATAGTGCGCCAAATGTTTCCGCAAATACCGCATGCCTTCCCGGACATTTATTTCCGGATCCCAGAGTTCATGTTCTTCATAGAGTGAAAACCTCGGAATAATCTGCATCAGCCCGATAGCTCCCATACGGCTTTGCGCATAAGGATCAAAGCGGGATTCCTGAACCATCACCGCGACAGCCAGTTTCCAGTCCACGCCGTATTCTTCAGCAATAGGCTTTACAAGCTGATCGTAAGGCGAAAGGTATCCTTCGTATCCGGTAACCTGTCCGGTATTGTGTGATCTCATGGCATAGGAAGCTGGCCGGTTATCGAAATAGCGCTGCCGCAGCACGTTCATATAGGCGGAACGACGAGGAAGGCTATCGACTTCGCTCACATGAAAATGAGTGGTAACATAGTCATTCATCAACTCTTTCAGCTCCGGGGCGTTCGCACGAATTCCCCATGCTATAGGCTGGGCAGAAGAAACCACGGGACCCGACACAAGCCCGTCTATATAATGTGAAGCCGCGATGTAGAGGTTTTCATCCGCTACGGTTGCGTCAAATTCGCCTTCCACGAGCCCGAACAATATGGCTTCGGTATCCCAGATGGGAGGCAAAACATCGATCTCGAATCTATATCCATGAGTCTCTTTGAGCTCGCGCAGCGTGTTATAGTAAGAGCTGCCTTTGCGAATACTGATTTTAAGCCCGTTAAGCTCGTCGAGCGTTTCAGGTACGGTTCCCGCTTCTGAAAACACCAGTACCTGATCTACCAAATTGTAAGGCTCGGAAAAAGCTATAAGGTCGAGACGTTCGGGGGTAATGCTAAAATTCGTAGCTATAAAATCTCCTTTCCCGTTTTTGAGCAGATCAAGTGGATCTTCATCGTTGCCGGCTATCACCACTTCAAGTTCAAGATTGTAGAGGTCTGCAAATTTACGGGCGAATTCATATTCAAATCCTTTTTCTTCACCACGGTGCAGAAAATAGGAGCTGGAGTTAAAGCGGGTGATCATTCTGAGCACGCCTTCATCTTTGATACCGGCGAAATCCCGGTCAACAGGTTCTGCAACAGGGGTTTCCAATTCCGCTTCGTTTGGCTTAGCCTTGTCTCCACCGGGGGTAGAGGCATTTTTACTATTAAAATTTATCATTAACCCGATGGTGCCTGCAATCAGCACACCGGAGATAACACGGTAGCGTACCCGTTTGGAAGTTGAAGTAAATATTGAAGATGTCGGTTTCATAAATTAATACTTTGGTGAACCCTTCACCCTGCCTGCAGGATACAGCTTTAGTACCTTGCAGTTGTCTCGTAAAGAGACGGAGGTTTAAAGGGAAGATTGCCCGCATATCGGGCTTTGCTTAATCGAATCCGGCAAAAGGTTCGGTTGTTTGGTAGTTTTTATTACTCTTAATGAGTGCCGGAGTTCGGATTCCTTACACGATAAATCGTGTGTATATCAAATAGTGTTCAGTTGCTTTTAATAAAACAGTTAATTGGTTGTTTCATATAATGATAGAAAGATACGGGTTTTTGCGAATCCCATCACGGTAAATTTGTCAGTAAACAATTAATACAACAGAACGTAAGGCCGGACCGCCTATTGTGCCTTATGCTTCGGGGTAGCGCTTCCACCGAGCCAGGCCATGCCGACACCTGCCATAATTACAAGCATCGAGAGCAATTCGGGAAAGCTCGGCAGCTCATCAAAAAAGAAAGCGGCAAGAATAATGGCAAAAACAGGCTCGGCAAGAATGAGGGTTGAAAGCAAAGTGGGCGCCACATATTTAACGCTGTAGTTTATGGAGCCGTGACCCAGTATCTGAGGCCCGAGGGCCAGCGCAATTCCGCATACCCATGCAGCAAGGCCGGCCTCAAACGAAACCCCGAGCAACAGATAGACAAGCACGCACGCTATAGCCGTGCCGGCATAGACCCTGAAAATA
>PXDL01000439.1 GCA_003566395.1 Balneolia bacterium
ACCTGGATCGTCTGCCTGATTTTGAAGAGCTTACGGCATCGGGGAAAATTAAAAGCGCCGATTTCAGCAGCCGCTATATGGAAGTGATCGGAGAGCGCATCGATCTTGATGCCGTTCGGTCATCCGGGCAAAAAATTGTGCATGACACGATGTATGGCTCCGGTGCCGGTCTGCTGACAAGTCTTCTCGGCGATCAGGTTGTACCTCTCCGGGCCGAACGCAACCCCGGCTTCCACGGAATAGCTCCCGAGCCGGTGGAAAAAAATCTTAAAGAGGTATCCGCTGCTATTTTGAGCAGCGGCGCCATGCTCGGAATCGCCAACGACGGAGACGCCGACCGCGTGGCCATGTTCGACGAAAAAGGCGGCTATGTTGATTCTCACCAGATTCTATCCTTGCTTACCAAGTACATGGCCGTCACCCGCGGCATGAAAGGAGAGCTGGTAAAAACCGTTTCCACCACCGATATGATGCGGAAGCAGGCCGAACGCTACGGGCTTCAGATTCACACCACACCCATCGGATTTAAGTATATAACAGAGTTTATTTTAAAGGGTGATGTGCTTGTTTGCGGGGAGGAGTCCGGCGGTATAGCCGTTAAAGGACACCTGGCGGAACGCGACGGTATTTTCATCGGTCTTCTGGTGGCTGAAATGTGCGCCCGCCGGAATAAGTCCCTGAGTGAGCTGGTTCAGGAGCTTTTTGACGAATTCGGTCCCCACTACTGCCGACGCAACGATCTTCATACCACCGACGCACGTAAAAAAGCGATGATCAACTTTTGCAAGGCCGGTAAGCTCAGCGAAATTTGCGGGCTCAAGGTTGTGGACACTGATCAGACCGACGGCATCAAACACTGGCTCTCGGACGGAAGCTGGCTGCTGGTGCGTCCTTCGGGAACCGAACCGGTGCTGCGTATCTATTCGGAAGCCCAAACCCCGGAGCGTGCCCTTGAACTGGTGGATGAAGTCAGCCGACTCACCGAAACGTTCTGAAACCCAGCCTTTTGCAGCCCGAACCCACATACAAAAATCTTCGCAGCCTGAACACCTTCGGCGTGGAGGCTTCTACCGACGCTTTTGTTGTAATTAACTCTTCCGAAGCCTACCTGAATTTGCTGAAACGTCATCCCGTACTGGCGCGGGAAGGGTTGGTTCTGGGCGGAGGCAGCAACATTCTGTTTACAGCTCCTCCCGAAACCGGGGTCATCAAGCCCGATTTTATGGGAATGGCTGTGCAGGGCGAAGAAGGCGACACCGTGCTTGTAACCGTAGGTGCGGGCGTAGTCTGGCACGATCTGGTAAGCTTCACACTTGACAACAGCCTATGCGGAATTGAAAACCTGTCGCTCATTCCCGGCAACTGCGGCGCCGCACCTATGCAGAATATCGGAGCATATGGCGCAGAACTGGAACAGGTGTTTCACCAATTGAACGCTATCGAGCGTAATACCGGCCGCACCGAAATTTTCGACGCATCGGACTGCCGCTTCGGATACCGGAACAGTATTTTCAAAAATGAGCTTCGCGATGATTTCATCATCACCTCCATCACCCTGAAACTTAGCAGAATACCGGAGTTGCAGATTAGCTACGGGGCCATTCAGCAGACGCTGGAAGAACAAGGAATTACCCAGCCAACGCCGCGTCAGGTTTCGGAAGCCGTCATCAAAATTCGCACATCTAAACTTCCCGATTGGCAGCAAGCCGGAAACGCGGGCAGTTTTTTCAAAAATCCCGTTATTTCAAACAACGCCTTTAATGATCTGCTTTCCCGGTATCCAACTGTTCCGAACTATCCCGCCGGTGACGAAGGTATCAAAATTCCTGCGGCCTGGCTGATACAGGAGGCCGGCTGGAAGGGCGTTAAGCAGGGTGATGCAGGCAGCTGGTCCCTTCAGCCGCTGGTGCTCGTAAATTACGGATCGGCCACCGGAGCCGATATCCTTCATCTTGCCCGCCGCATCCGCGACGATGTACTTCAAAAATTTAGCATTCGCCTTGAGCCTGAAGTGAATCTCATCGGCATGAATCAGAACGATTTTTAAGATTTCAGTCCATAAAAAAAGGCCCCGCCCGAAACCGGACAGAGCCTGAAAAGTAAAGGACAAAATCGTTTATTTGATGAGCGTCATTTTCTTGATGTGCACCTCATTGCCCGCCTGCAGGCGATACATATACACGCCGCTTGTCAATCCGGATCCGTCAAAACGAACGGCATGCTCACCGGCGCTGCGCTGCTCATTCACCAGAGTTTGTACACGTCGTCCCATCGTATCATAAACATCGAGACTTATATCGGCGGTTTCAGGCAGTGAAAACTGAATAATCGTTTCGGGATTGAACGGATTGGGATAATTTTGCTCAAGCGCAATACGCGCCGGAATTTCCCGGTCCGGTTCGGTACTGACGGGCACCCCGGTTGTTGTTAAGGTGTATTCCCAGCTGTAGGAATCGCGCATGGCCGGCACACTTAGGGTGAGCGTAAGCGGAATTTCAATACCCGGCTCCGCAAAGCTGTCCACTTCGAGGAAAAACGCTTCGGCCGGTCCTGAGAATAGCTGATCTTTATCGATTTCAAACACGAGCGTTTCCTGTTCCAGCATGGCGTATTCGGAAGAAATTTCAGCATGGAGATGTACCTCGGCAGAAGTACGGCCGTAATTATAAAGCGTTTCGAAAGAGAAAACGAGCGGGGTTTCGTCTCCTATTTCCGCTTCTGTCCCGTTAAGTTCAGGCTTGAAAGCTTCGGTAAAAAAGTCTCCTTCGGCATCTCTCAGCTCAGGACCTGCATACAGAGCCAGAAGTTGGTTAGGGAGTAAGTTATCCTGTGAAAGGGGCACTATGCGTTCGGCCCGCGCCCAAAAGGCTCCCCATACTCCTCCGGTTCCGTCCGAAACTCCTCCTACTTCCGGCGTAAACGTAATCGCGTTCACGCGCCCGTCGGGATTTCCGCTTTCGCTGCCATAGAACCAGTCGTCGGCAGCACCCCTGGTGTTGTATCCCACGGTTTCGATATCTGTGCCGTATTCGTACTCGTTTTCGGCGGTCATATCCACGGCATATGCGGTAAAAATATGGGCATCCTGGGTTTCACGCTGCAGCGCACCGTAGGGATAGATTAGTAAATTGGAAAAATTATGGTAGTTAAAAACGGTGCGAAAGTCGTTTTCCAGCACAAAATCACGCATGGCCTGGGTTTCCGGCTCACTAAACGGCAGGCCGCCTCGAAAGGTATCGGAATCAGGGCTCAGAGAAGACCCGCCGTTCGGATGATCCCAAAAATAAAACGGACCGAAGTTCCGGTTCAGATCAACGCCCTGATTAAAGCTTCCAACGGGCCGGCGGTTTTTGCGGTGCATCCCTCCGCCGTTCGGACTGTTCGAACGGTTGTACTCATATCCGTCAGGATTTAATACCAGCGTGAAGGCCATGTCACGCTCATCGATCAAAAACGTTGCAAGTGGGTCCTCGTCATAGTTTTCAAGAAGCCACCACATGTAGTACACCAGATTCATCATACTCATGGGCTCACGTGCATGTATAAGGGAGTTGTAGTAAGCCTGAGGCTTTTGCACGCCGTCTTCACGCTCCGAGCGAATCCACACGGTCCAGATATCACGGCCTTCAAAAGATTCACCTATACTGAATTTTTCGGTGATAAGGTCCGGATATAAATCATGCATCAAGTCCAGCTGCTCATTTACTTCGTCAAGAGTGAGGTGGCCTCCCATAGAGCCTAACGTGAAATTGTCAGGTACTCCCGCCTGTTTGATGGTGCCACTCTGAAAAACAGGATCGTTGACCAGCTTTTGCTCATAATAAGCCGCCATATCCTCCACATGAATGGAATAATCTATGCCGGCCTGCTCCATTAAGTTCACTTCGAAACCGCTGATTTCAAGGTGCATCGTTTTGTCGTGAATGTGCACATGATCTACAGCCACCCCCAGGTCACCTAACTGCTGTATCACGCGGGAGTCATCCAAAGAAACCGATACACGATAAAATAGAGATTCATCGATGTCGGAGGAGTTCTGACCTTGTACCACATCTGTCAGAAATAAAGAAAAGGCAAAAACGAGCAATGCAGTTGTCGTATATATATGTCTCAAAATACCATCAATTTTTATGAATTTTCACACCACGGCGGAAAATAGCATATTAGCCCGTCGAACAAAAAGACATCACGCTATATGTTGTAAAGAAGCGTTAATTCGAGTAACCATTTCTCCGGCAAAGCCTTTATGCGAAGGCTTCATCAACACGCTGCGAAGTATTGTTACGGTTGAGACAGAATCATCCACCCTTATTTCGGGTCTCAGCCGCTGAAACTCCGATGTTTCCATTTTATACAAGCTTACGAACAGAGAATGCGTTCCTTGCTGCATCAGGTCTTGAAAAACGGCCCTGCTTTTCCCTGAAATCTCATGTATGGTCGGGGCATCGGGGTAATAACAGACAATATCGGTTTCCGGGCTTTCCAGTAATTTCAGACCCGGCGTTTTGTCTATTTTTGCAGCAAAGATGCGGGCAGCTTCAATGCAGTCGGCAAGCATCCGGGCAAAGACCGAATCGGACCCAAGGCCGAGGCATCTGATGGTGAACCATAACGCGGCAGCAGCGGCTCCGGCCCGTGAGCACTCCAGGGTAATCTCTCCGAGATGAAGGTCTTCTGAAGAAAAGTAGGTGTAGGGTGAGTCATGCTTGTAAAACCGGCCGACCGATGCATCCCGGAAAAGCACACAACCGCATCCGTAAGGCTGAAGTCCGTGCTTATGAGGGTCAATGACGATGCTGTCGGCTTCACCAAGCTTGTGCCAGGGCGCTGCATTCATCAGCCCGGATTTTTTCAAAAGGGTGAAGAAGCCGCCATAGGCTGCATCCACATGCACCCGAACCCCGAGCTTTTTACAGACCGGAAGTATGGTATGAAGGGGTTCAATTTTGCCTCTGCCCGTTGTGCCGAGCGTCACTACCAGCGTTCCTGCTCCCTGAAGGTCTTCCTCCAGGTTCCGGCTAAAATCAGGTTCAGAAGCGTCAAGCGAGATTTTCCGGTGACGCGCTCCGAGCACCTCACACATTCGGCTGTGAGTATAGTGGGCATCGGCCGAATAGAAAATCTCTTTATCGGGATGGAGCGAACGGGCTACCCAGAGCGCTTCGAGATTGGCGACAGTTCCGCCCGAAGTCAGATGACCGAGCGCAGTTTTTGGGAAACCTGTCATCCCGCTTAGATCACGAATCACCTCTTTCTCCATTTCCGAGGTGGGCGGACCGCCGTCAAGGGCATGATTGTTGGTGTTCACGCTCATGGCCATGACTGCACCGAGCCAGGCAACGGGATGAGGCGGCTTGAGCATTTGCCCGGCATAATCAGGCTGATGAAACGGATAACACCCTTTCATCAGCCTGGTAAATTCTTCTACCGTTTGGTTTATGCGCTCCTGAAGCCGGGCATCCGGGCAGGCTCCGTAGTCTTCCGGGATAGAATAGCCGCGCAGGTCGGCTTCTTTAAACCATTCCTCAAGATAAGGAAGCAATTCCCGGAACATAGATTAGTGCATCAGATCAAACGAAAAGACAGCCCGACGGTAAGCGACTGACGAAGCTGCAGTTTATCGGAAACGTCGTCGTTGTAGAGCATCGTAAACCGGAATGTTGTGTTCAGATAGTCATTAATCCGTCCGATAAGCTCGTTGTTAAATGTGAAATCGGAGCGATCGGGATTGCGGCTCGCGTTTGAAAATGTTTCCAGCGAAGAAACGTATCTGATATTATCTAAGATTTCTCTGTCGAACTCAAGGCGTATTGAAAACCCAAGCTCGTTGCGTACGCTTTGGTCCGGACTAAGGCCGTAACGTTGCCTTATATTAGGAGCGTCGGGCTCATCTCCGATCTGTCTGTCGTCAAGCACGATTGTTTGTTTGGCTGTTGCACCGAATTCCATGGTGAAATAATCATTCGGCTGAAAAGAGATACCGAGGGTTTCAGTGACATAGGCAGGAGCCAAAAATTTGGAAACCGTATTTACCTGATCGCGATCTTTACCGATATCGAACTGGGACAAGAAATTCACACCTGCCAAAACACTCCATCGCTCGTCTTCCAGAAAATAGCGTACGGTGTTCCGGATCTTGATTTCGTCTTCAGTCTTACGCAGATCGTCACCAATACTGGCTTGTCCGTACCTTAACCCCATATCCAGTTTGTACCCCCATTTTTCTTTACGGTACAATGCATCAAAGTTCGTCTGGGCGGTTACGGCAAGAGTGTTAACGCCCCCTTGTTCCCAATTCCGATAACTGGCCTGCGAACCGTTAAGCCCGCCTCTCCATTCGAGTGTCCATGGTGAAACCGAGTCCGGCGGTGCGTCGCCCCATTCAATGCCCCCTTCTGCGTACTCCGGCGATACAAAAAATAAGATGGTCAAAAGTGCAATAGTCAACTTAAACATATCTGCTTATATATAGAAATTTGTTATTGTTTTTAATGAATATAGCAAAGTGATTCAAATATTCGAATCTGATTAATCTTTTTTAGATGTATTTACAAATACATAGCCCTCTTTACTTCAGGAAGTTGCTCAGGAAAACTAAACATTGGCTATGCCGAAACAGGTTAAAACTAATACGCAAAGTTTTAGCAACCCAGGCCGAAATATCTACACCTATCAGGCTGATAAAGAAATATAAGCCGGAACACCCTCAGAAAAAATCTCGCTTTTACTACGGTTTAATCTTTGATTTCCCGGTGTTTTATTTCCTTACCAAAAGCCTACCGAACACCATTAATCAACCTGCTGTTCCCGGTCCGGCAACAACATCACCCTAAAATTTTCACCCTCATTGGTCTCCACCTTTACGTGCTCCCGGAATTTGGTCGGGTAGCGGATTCCGGAAAATTCGGGATAAAGCGGAAATTTTCGGTGCCCGCGGTCAACCAGAACAGCAATTTTAATCCATTCGGGAGATCCTGAGTTCCCGGCAGAATCGAGGGCGCGAAGCATAGTGCGGCCCGAAAAGAGAACGTCATCGACCAAAAGCACACATTTACCGTTTGTGTCCATATCCAGTTTGGGAGATTCCTCTCCGTCCACATCAAGCCGGACGACCGGAATCCGGCGTTCAGTCTGTCCTGGAAATAATTCGGAGAGCAAACGGGCGGTATCGTAACCACGTTGGTTTAATCCCGCAATGATTAGATTTTCCGGTGCTGCTAGAGATTCTGCGATCTGAAAAGCCATTCTGCGGAGTGTCCGGATTACCCGGTTATGATCCATCAGAATATGAGGGGATTGCTTTTCCGGCATTTCCGGTTACTGGAACATGGCTTTGATGCTGCCCCAGGTTCGCCGCACAGCTGTTGACGTGTAGTTGACTTCGGCCTGCCCGATAAACATGCGGTCTCCGTTGGTAAATACGGCGGTCAGCTCATACACCACAGGTTCGGTGTTGTCTGATTTACGAAAGACATTACGATCTTTATAATCGTACGATTTAGGCCCGGCTTGCGGAGGGGTGGCCTGAATATTAGCGATCACCATAAAATCAGTATCGCGCACCATCTTGCGTTTCAGCTCGTAGTGCATCAGGTTTGATTCTTCCTGTACCGTCCATTCAAGGAGGATTTCATTTTTCTCCGAGTCCGGTATATCGGCCAAGAATTGGGAAACTACGGCAGAATTAGCAGCAATCAGCAGAAATGCCGAAATGATACAGAAAAGTAAAATGTAAAGTTGATTCCGTTTTATCATAACACGCAAATATAATAATTTGTTTGCAAAAATAAGCGTCTTAAGTAATCATTTTCCAATAAACTGCCGGGAGCCGAACCATTTCAGGTTCAATTGTATTAATAAACGACACACAGCCCTACATTAATATCAAAGTATGCAAAAAAAGGTTTTTCATTTTACCCGCCCGGCGGCCTTGTTGTTCCTGCTTTTCACGGCGGGCTGCACTACTATTGAGATCGGCGAATCCGACGCTTTCGACAATCATCAAACGGTAACTCCGGCGAGTTTCACTTCCGAATTTTTCACCCTAACCGAGCTTTCCATACCATCCGGCAGTGATGCAAACCTTAATGCCTGGTGGCTTCAGCGCGAAGACGCCCGGCATACGGTCATCTATTTCGGTGGTAACGGGTTCCTTCTGGTAAAATCGAAACACTGGATTTCGGCCTGGGAAAAACATCCGGTCAACCTGATGCTCTTTGATTACCGGGGGTACGGCCTCAGTACAGGCACACCCACGGTCGGGGGCATCATGGCCGACAGCGACACTGTTTATCATTACGTAACCGATACGCTCAACGTTGAGCCGGAAAGCATCATTTTTCACGGCCACTCGATGGGCAGTTTTGTGGCCGGACGGGCAGTCGGGGAATACAGCGGGGCCGCTTACATACTTGAGAGCCCGATCACCGAAGCCCAATCCTGGAGCCGGATGCTCGTCCCGTGGCTTTTAAGACCTTTTATCCGGTTCCGTTTTGACGAAGCCATTGCCGCGCAAAACAATCTGGAGAGGGTCCGTTCAACCGAAAAACCACTGCTCATTCTGGCCGGTGATGAAGACCAAATCACACCGAAGAAAATGGCGAAGGAACTGTATGAACACGCCTCATCCCCGCTGAAAACCCTCGCTGTTCTTGAAGGGGGCGACCATAACAACTTGCCCGAAAAACCCGCCTACCACGACGCATTGCAAGCTTTTCTCGAAGCAATTGAGCAGGAGTAGTTTTTGCAAAAAAAAGAGCAGGCCTTGCATGACCCGCTCTCCTCACATTTCTCTTATTCCAGTTATACATTTCGTATTTACTATCTGTTAATGCGAAATGTATCGGTAAAACGTCTCAAAAAAGTCAGGATGTGACGTCTTCGAGTCGGGGTTCATCTTCCCATGCTTCTGTCGGGGGACAGCTGCACATCAAATTCCGATCTCCGTAGGCATCGTCCACGCGGTTGACTGAGGGCCAGAATTTGGAATCGGCCACCCATGCCCGCGGAGCATACGCTTGTGAACGGGAATAAGCGTGATTCCAGTCGTCCGCCATCACAACGGCGGCGGTATGAGGCGCCATTTTAAGCGGATTGTCTTCTTTGTCAAGGCGTCCTTCAGCAACGGCCCGGATTTCATCCCGGATGGCAATCATCATATCACAAAAACGATCCAGTTCTGCTTTGGTTTCGCTTTCGGTCGGTTCAACCATAATGGTACCTGCCACCGGAAACGACATGGTAGGCGCGTGATACCCGAAATCCATCATACGCTTGGCAATATCAACCGCATCGATACCGCATTCCTGCTTAAACGGGCGTAGCTCCACAATCATCTCGTGGGCGACCCGACCGCTTTTGCCTTTGTAAAGCACATCATACTGCCCTTTTAACTTAGCGGCAATGTAGTTGGCGTTCAGAATTGCAAGTTTGGATGCATTGGTAAGTCCCGAGCCTCCCATCATTCTGATATAGGCGTAGGAAATGGTGAGAATACTGGCACTTCCGTACGGGGCGGCCGAAATGGCGGTAGTGTGTTTTTCGTGGTTTTCAAGGGTGATGTGACCCGCCAGATAGGGAGCCAGATGTTCCGCAACGGCAATAGGTCCCATACCGGGTCCGCCTCCTCCGTGCGGAATACAGAACGTTTTGTGGAGATTCAGATGGCAAACATCGGCACCGATCATGGCCGGTGATGTAAGTCCGGTCTGAGCATTCATATTAGCGCCGTCCATGTAAACCTGGCCGCCGTTTTTGTGAATGATATCACAAATTTCCCTGATATCTGACTCAAACACCCCGTGAGTGGACGGATACGTGACCATAAGAGCCGACAGTTGTTCGCTGTGCTTTTCAGCCTTTTGGCGAAGGTCGTCAAGGTCGATGTTTCCGTTTTCATCGCATTTAACGATAACCACTTTCATACCCGCCATAACCGCACTTGCGGGATTGGTTCCGTGGGCGGATGAAGGAATAAGCGCGACGTTGCGGTTCGTATCACCGCGGTCGGCATGGTAGGCGCGTATGGCCATCAAACCGGCATATTCTCCCTGTGCGCCTGAGTTAGGTTGAAGCGAAACGGTATAAAATCCTGTGATTTCAGACAGCCATTCGGTCAGGTCGCACAGGATTTTGTGATATCCCCTGGTCTGGTCTGAAGGCGCGAACGGATGAAGCCCGTTTACTTCGGGCCAGCTCAGCGGAATCATCTCGGTAGTGGCATTCAGTTTCATTGTGCACGAACCGAGAGAAATCATCGAATGGGTAAGCGACAAATCTTTGTTTTCAAGACGCTTGAGGTAGCGCAGCATTTCATGTTCGCTGTGGAATCGGTTGAATACCTCATGGGCCAGAAAGTCCGAAGTGCGAGCCACGGAATCAGGATAGCTCACCGTAATATCTGCGGATTCATCT
>PXDL01000280.1 GCA_003566395.1 Balneolia bacterium
ACCGGGAGTTGAAATGTGCCTCGGCATTACAATGCGGGCCTGAATCCGTTCCGTGTTAGTTTAGCATCTCGGGAACCACCCCGTCAGCCTTCGGCTGCCACCCCTCCTTGGTAAAGATGGGAGCTTATTTATTATGCATTTAGGGTTTGTAAAAGCTCCTCCCCAGCCAAGGGGAGGTGGCCGCGGAGCGGTCGGAGGGGTTACCGGAGGTTGAAGTTGGGTGGGGATTTCATCCGGTCCCTAAGTCACTTCGTGGAAGTTCAGACTCCGGGCAACCATCCCTCCTTGACAAGGATGGGAGCTTTTATTTTCGGAGTAACTCAGAATGGAAGGAACCCGGATGTCGCGAAATAGGCGAGATGAGCACAGATTACCTCTGATACTGAACCCTGATACTGAAAAATGACATACTGACATACTGCGTAAAGTGTCTTATTTTGGGCTTTATGTATTTTGCGGAAAGCGCGGCTTTCTGCATCTGATATCGACCATTATGTTTTTATAAAGCTATGATAAATGGAATTTTTAAAGGGCTGACCGCCCTCGTTTTGGTTACGGTGATGACTTGTGTGCTCGAAGCACAGCATAAATCATTTTCACAACAAGACGGTTTGTATCGCTTCACAACTGAGGAAGGGACGTATAAACTCCGGTTCTTTTCTCCTGAAATTCTGGAGGTAGCCTTTATTGCGGAAGGGGAAAGCGCCGATGATGTGCAGGGTTCGCACGCGGTGGTGCTGGAACCAGGCTCACCCCGCGTGGTGGTGGATGAACATGAGGATTTGATTGTGTTGAATACATCCGGGATCAAGGTCCGGTACGATCTGCCGCGGACCGCGTTTTCGTTTTATTATGAAGACCGGAAGCTGCTCAGCGAGCATCACGGCTTCACCCTGAATCCGTCCGAAGATGAAGAGGGAAATCCCACACATGATGAAGGATTCCGGGTCGATTTCAGGATCTCAGAGTCGGAAGCATTGATGGGCGGAGGCTCCAGAGCGCTGGGAATGAACCGGAGGGGTAACCGGCTTGAGCTTTACAACCGGGCGCATTACGGATATGAAAACCGCTCCGACCTCATAAATTTTACCCTGCCCGTGGTGATGTCGTCAGAAAAATATCTGCTTCATTTTGATAACCCCACCACCGGATGGCTCGACCTCGACAGTGGAAATGATCACACCATCGCCTTTGAAGGCCACTCGGGGCGGAAGGTGTATCAGCTGGTGGCCGGAGACAGCTGGGAGCGTGTTATTCAGAATTACACATCTTTGACGGGTTTGCAGCCTTTGCCGCCACGGTGGGCGCTGGGTAATTTTTCAAGCCGGTTCGGCTATCGGACTCAGGAAGAAGTGCTGGAAACCATCGCCCGGTTTCGTGAACTGAATGTGCCTGTAGATGCTGTAATTATCGATCTCTACTGGTTCGGTGACGAGATTCAGGGAACAATGGGCAATCTGGCTTTTTACGAGCCTAACTGGCCGGATCCGAAGCAGATGGTGCAGGAGCTGGAAGAGCAGGGCGTGAAAACGGTACTAATAACCGAACCGTTTGTGCTTACCACATCCGACCGATGGGATGAAGTGGTGGAAGCCGGGGTTATGGCGCAGGATACGCTCGGTAACCCGGCGACCTGGGATTTTTATTTCGGCAACACCGGCCTCATAGATGTATTCAAGCCCGAAGCAATGGACTGGTTCTGGGGTATCTATGAAGAGAAAATGACAAAATATGGCGTCCATGGATGGTGGGGAGATTTGGGGGAGCCGGAAGTGCATCCCGATTGGGTACAGCACGAAATCGGCTCGGCTCGCGAAGTGCATAATATATACGGACATCAATGGGCGAAAATGGTATTCGAAGGATTTCAGCAGAGTTTCCCGGAGCGGCGCGCCTTTAACCTGATGCGCGCCGGGTACGCCGGTTCTCAGCGATACGGCATGATTCCCTGGACCGGCGATGTAAGTCGAAACTGGGGCGGATTAAAACCACAGCCGGAAATTGCGCTACAAATGGGAATGCAGGGTCTGGCCTATATTCACTCCGACCTGGGTGGGTTTGCCTGGCCGAACGAAGATCCCGAGCTGTACACCCGATGGATGCAGTACGGCGTTTTTCAGCCGGTGTATCGTCCGCACGCGCAGGATGACGTGCCTTCGGAGCCTGTTTTCTGGGATGAGGAAACGCTGCGTCTAACCCGCGAGGCCATTGAGCTGCGCTACCGGTTGATGCCCTATATTTATACTGCGGCCTTCCAGAATTCACAAACCGGACTACCCTTTATGCGTCCGCTCTTTTTTGAAGAGCCTGACAACTTCAGGTTTTATCATATCGCCGAGAGCTATCTTTTCGGGGATGACATTCTTGTGGCACCTGTTCTGCGTCAGGGAGAAAAAGAAGTGACTGTTCACATGCCAAATACCGCCAACTGGCATGATTTTCACACCGGCCGATCCTACCGTGGAGGAAAAGCTCATACGGTGAAAACCAATAAAGACCGAATTCCCGTATTTGTAAGAGGGGGCGCAGTTATACCTTTTGCCGACCTTGTTCAAAGTTTAGATGACTATAATGTGTCGCACCTCACGCTCCGGTATTTCCATGATGCTGCTGCCGGAAATTATGAAACTATGATCTACCACGATGACGGCGAGACCACCGGTACCTATGAAGAGGGACGATTTGAAAAGCTGCACATCACGCGAAACGGAGAGTTCAACACGTCTTCATTTCAGTTTGAACGGGAAACCGGCGAAGAGTTTGAGGAGGCGTTTTCCGGAATCAGCTTTGAAGTGTACCACGCAAAGCAGGCGCCACGGGCAGTTCTGCTGGACGGCATTCGTATCGGATTTGAATATGATGAGTCCGCTGAAACCGTAATTGTGGATACTTTCTATTTGCGTGAGGATTCACATGAACTTACGATACGATTTTAACAATTTCGATCCTTTCAGATGCCGGAGACCGGATTCAAAGAAATTAAAGTAGAGGGCTGGAAACGGGAGTCGGTTTTCCGGCTCTACTCCGGTTATGCGGATCCGCTGTTTAATATTTCAGGAGAGATTGATGTGACGCGTCTCCGGAATCAGGCGCGGGACGAAGGGCTGGCATTCAGCAAATGCGTGTACTATCATTCCTTAAATGTGTGCAATGAAATCGAGGAATTTCGTCTGCGGATTACCAAAAAAGGGACGGTTATATTGTATGATGAAGTTCATGGCGGAACTACGGTTCCGGGAGCCGGCGGCACGTTTGGGTTTGTCTATTTCCGGTACGTCGAAAATCAGGGAATGAAGGCGTTTTGTGAGCAATTCGGAAGAACTCCGCAGAAACCGGAGAAAAAGCAGGGAAGCCTGTATGCAACGGCACAACCTTCGGTTAAGGAATCGGACGGGAATCTGATCCGGCATACCATGGTGCCGTGGTTTAGCTTCAGCTCGGTCAAGCATCCCCGGTCCGCAACGCACGAGGGCGGCATCCCCAAAATTGCATTCGGTAAATTTTATGAAACAACAGATGCCCGCATCATGATGCCCGTAGCGGTAGAAGCCCACCACGGCCTGATGGACGGCCGCCACGCCTGTGATTATCTCAACACCCTCCAAGACCGGATGTAGGGACGCAGATTAACGCAGATTAGGCGCGGATTCTCGCAGAGAAGAGAAATTCAGTATTGCCGGCACGCAGATAACCCGAATTGAAGCGTGCTACTCCCAGATTGATTCTGAAACCTCATACTCAAAAATGACACACTATTGACACCGACACACTGAAAAACTGAACTACCCTTTTCCCCGTTTGGCTTTGTTTCTGAAGTTGCGGATATGACGATAGAGCTCATTGGCTCTTTGAGACCCCAGAAACAACTTCCGGCCGTTTGGGAATGAGAGTTCCACGCCTTCGTTCCCGCCGATGGTGTAAGCACGCGTTGGGCCGAATTGAATTCCCCATCCGGCCAGGCGGCGAATCGTGCTGGTTTGCACCACTTCAACCTGATCCACAAATTTCCATTCAATAACATGGTACTCCTGCTGAAGGGGCAGAAAGATAAATTCGAGGGCATGCTCATCGGCGCGTATGTGAAGCTTCATCCGACGAAAAAACAGCACGAGAAAAAAGAAAAGGGCGATGCTCGGAACGAGGGCCAATAGAATCATCCGGTTTACACCTAAGACCGTCAGTTGAAAAAAGGAGTAGAGCACGATTATAAAAAGGGCAACCATCGCGAACCAGATGCCGTTTCGCCCGAAGCTTTGTGTTTCCTCAAATACAGGATTCTTCATCTGTTAACTGTCAAAATTAAGTTGTGTATATAAAGTCGTGTGTGGGTAAGAAAGAAAAAAGATCGGGCGCTTGTGTAAATACTCTTATAGCCTTATGTTAAAAACTGTATATGAATTAACAGCTGAACCCATGAAACGATTTGTACTTCTTCTATTTACCGTTCTTATGATGACCGGCTTTTCAGCCTGTTCGGAGCAAAATCATAATGAGCTCCGGGAAGTAGTCATCAATATTAGCGCGGATAACCGCATCATAGCCGACGGACAACCGATGCATTTGTCCAAATTGCAGTCGATGGTTGAAGATACGCGCAGCAAACATGAACTCAAGTTCGTGATAAACGCAGACAAACAGAGCTGTATTCACAGGATTAATGACATTACCCGAATTGTTCATCCCGATCCGGTTCAATTCGCTTCAGCTGAATAACTAACAGAAACTACTCCGCATTAGCTTCTATCCATTCGCGAATATACGTTTCAAGAATTTCAAGAGTGATGCTTCCGTTTTCCAGAATACGGTCGTGAAATTCCCGGATATCAAATGCATCGCCCAATGCCTCTTCGGCTTCCTTTCTGAGTTCGCGTATCCGAATTTCGCCGGTTTTATACGCCAGCGCCTGACCGGGCCAGAAGATATACCGGTCCACTTCATTACGGATATTCAGCAGGGTGAGGGCTGAATTCGACGCCATATACTCGATTGCTTGCTCGCGACTCCAGCCTTTGGCATGCATGCCCGTATCCACTACAAGCCGGAGAGCCCGCCACATTTCGTAGGTGAGCCTTCCGAAGTTGCTGTATGGATCTTGATAAAATCCCATTTCAAGACCCAGCCATTCTGAGTAAAGCGCCCATCCTTCCACAAAAACGGTAAAACTGCTGTTTTTGCGAAACTCCGGAAGGTCGTCCAGCTCCTGCTGCAGGGCAAGCTGCAAATGGTGGCCCGGAACGGCTTCATGAAGCGAAAGGGCTTCCACCTCGTACAGCGGACGGCTGGGCAGGTCATACGTGTTCACATAATAGAAACCGGCCCGGGTTCCGTCCTGGGCCGGACGATTGTAGTAGGCGGTGGTCATGCGGGGAGCCAGATAATCCGGGACTTCGCGGAGTCCGTAGGGCATTCGGGGCAGGCGGCCGAAAAATCCGGGCAGCTTGCCGTCCGCTCGCTTAAGTACGAGGGCCGTGATTTGCATCAGCTCTTCGGGACTTTCGGCATAGAACGATTCATCTGTGCGCAGGTAGTCCACAAAGGCATCAAAATCTCCTTCAAATCCGGTTTCCTGAATAACCTCCAGCATCTCGGCACGGATGCGCGCCACTTCGCTTAGCCCGGTTTGGTGAATTTCAGCGGGCGTGGTGTCGAGCGTGGTATAGTAGCGAACCAGGTAATCGTAGTAGTCAGCTCCCCCTTCGGTTTCTGAAATGCCGACGGATTCCGGAGCGGCAGGCAGATACTCATCGTTCAGAAAACGGGCAAGTTCACGGTAGGCGGGCATCACCCTTTCATTTATGATCTTAAGCCCTTCCTGCTTTATCTCATGCTGTCGTTCGGAAGAAATTCCGGAAGGGAAAGAACGGAAGGGTTCGGCAAAGCGGCTTTCTTCAGCATCGGTAATAAGGGCTTCGACCGTGGGAATGTAATTCTTAAGCACCACGGCAGGACGCACCCGTCCGGTTTCGATTCCCTCGCGCAGCCGATCAAGATACTGCCTGTTCATGTCCGGAAACGCGCGAAGACGCTGTAAATAGTTTTCATAATCGTCGGAGGTACGAAACGGCATGCGGTTCGGTTGTTCGGCGAACGTGGCGTGATAATCCCACCATCCGTTCAGGGGAAGCAGATATTCGCGAAGTTCGTGGGCTTCAAGAGCGTTTCTAAGGTTTCGGACCAGAAGCATATAGCTTATGAGATCCTGCTGGTCCAGCTCTTCCGGATTAATGGCTTCGAGGCGCTGCAAAAACGTGATGTGCTGCTCGTACCGTCGTTCCAGAGCTTCCATGCCCGCGTCTGGTAATTTGGCGTTGGCTTCGGTGATGCCGTACCCGCTTGCCAGGTAGGGATCTTCGCTTAGGCGGAATTCCCAGTAGTCGTCAAAAAGCTGATGAAGGTACCGGGCATTGGTATCGGGTTGTGAATCGGTGGAAAACACAAACAGTATCAGCAGGAAGAAAGTAGCTGTCATGGCGGTAGAATTGGGGTATGGTTTAAAATCCAAAAGTACACCGAAAAAGAATAGCCCGCCAAGCGTTAAAGAATTTTAATTTTATGAACGAAAAGCGTATATTTACGGGTTACATCTGAATAATATCTTACAAAACCCGGGCATAAAGCCGACTCTCTCCAAGCGGATAAAAGTAAAGCCTGTCTAAAGGGCATTACAAATCCGGCGGTCAAAATTTTAAATCCGCCGGATAAAAGGGTACCCGCCTGAATTTCAGGAAGTGTCTCTAAACCCGGCCAAGAAATAAGGAAAAGCATCAATGTCAAACACACCTGCGTATGTGGAGTGGATCGTGTGTCCGGTTCCGGAGAATGAGCATGCACGAATCAAGGCTCTGGAGAGGTATGAATCGTCTGAACATCCGCCTCTGCCTGAAGGCACTTTTGATCGTCTGGCAACGCTTGCGGCACGCATCACGGGGCTTCCGGTTTGTTTCATCAACCTTATCGGTCGGGACAAACAGTTTGCAAAAGCAAGCGCAGGTCATCCGGGCGAAGCTATACCTCGGAAAAAGAGCTTCTGCCAGTACACCATCATGCAAAATGATATTCTGGAAGTGTGCGATACCACAACGCACGAAATATTCTGCGACAGTCCCTTCGTGAAGGCGGAATCGGAGTTGGTAATTCGTTACTACATCGGTGTGCCCCTGACCACGCCCGACGGACATAACATTGGGACGCTTTGTCTTACGGATGACAAACCTAACGCCCTTACCGATGAGCACAAAGAGACTCTGAAAGTCTTGGCCGATGAGATTGTTTCTCATTATGAGCTGAAATCAGCCAAGTTGAAACTGGAGAAAATCAATAAGGAAAAAGATGAGCTGATTCGGATCGTTAGCCATGACCTCAGAAATCCGCTTAACGGTATAATTGGTTTTGCGGAATACCTGAAATCCGAAATGCAAAACGAAGAACACCGGGAAATGCTCGGATTAATTGAAGATGCAGGTCAGGCAACGATGCGCATCGTCAATATACTGCTGAACTCCGATTACATAAAAAATGAAGCGTTCCGGCTAAACTGTGAGCGCCACAATGTTACCGAGCTTACCCGGGAGGTCATCGGACTTTTGCGTCCGTTCACCCTTATTAAAAAACAACAGATATCGCTTCACTTTACGGAAGATATCTACCGGACTCTTGATGCCGACAAATGGAAACAAATAGTCGGTAATCTGCTCAGTAACGCTTCAAAATTCACCCCGAATGAGGGGAACATAGAATTGAGACTCAGGGTGGATGAGGAAATGGATAAGCTCGAACTGGAGCTTGAAGACAACGGAATCGGCATGGACGAAGCTATGGTCGGCCGGCTGTTCACGGGAAAAAAATCAATCCAGCGCGCGGGTACCAACGGGGAAGATTCATCCGGACTTGGTATGGTGCTTGTGAAACGATATGTCGAGCTTCACGACGGGACGGTTCAGGTGACCTCGAAGCCCGGAAAAGGCACACGGTTTGTTGTCCGGCTTCCGTAGGTTGTGCAGGGTGATGGCATTTGATGAAAACCCGCCACCGGATCAAAAGCATATACATGAGAGAGTATTCCGGAGCATGCTTGGCATCAGCCGGAGATTCCGTATTTTCAGAGAGTAATAATGTCGTACCCCTCCCAATATTTTACCCCTGAGAATGACCTACCTTTCTGTTGAGAATCTTTCCAAAACTTTCGGAATCAAACCGCTATTTGAAGGCATCACATTCGGGCTTGCTAAAGGGGATAAAACGGCACTGGTAGCACCGAACGGCACCGGCAAGTCAACCCTGTTGAAAGTGCTGGCCGGTAAAGAGTCGCCGGACGGCGGCAACGTGATGATCCGCAACGGATTACGGGTGGCGTTTTTGGAGCAGGAGCCTCAGCTTGGCGAGGGCCTCAGCATTCGCGAATATATAGGTCGGGCTGATTCCGAGACGGCGGCCCTGGTACAACGATATGAAGCTGCGGTTCAGGCGCAGAGTGAAAACTATACGGATAAGACGCAGCAGGATTTCGACAATGCACTGGCCGATATGGAAGCCGCCGGAGCATGGGACTACGAACAGCGCATGCAGAGTATCCTCGGCAAACTGGATATCCACGATCTGGATCAGCCTGTTTCCACGCTTTCGGGGGGAGAGCGCAAGCGGGTGGCCCTGGCTTTCGTGCTGCTGGACAATCCGGACCTTTTACTGTTGGATGAGCCTACCAACCACCTCGATGTGGAAATGATTGAGTGGCTGGAAAGCTACCTGGCAAAAAGCAACCTCACCCTGCTTATGGTCACGCACGACAGGTATTTTCTTGACCGCGTGTGCAGCCATATAATCGAGATTGATGCCGGTAAGCTGTACCATCACAAAGGCAATTATCAGTATTACCTGGAGAAAAAGACGGAACGGCAGGAAATTGAGCAGGTGGAGGTTGGAAAGGCGGGGCAGCTTTACAAGAAAGAGCTGGACTGGATGCGCCGCTCGCCCAAAGCCCGGACCACCAAATCGAAGTCACGGATAGATGCGTTTTATGAAACCGAGAAAAAAGCCAAACAGAAGTCGGATGACCCAAGCCTGAATCTCGGGGGAAGTATGACCCGTATGGGCACAAAAATCCTGGAGCTTGAAGATGTGGATAAACGGTTTGATGAAACTGTTATCTTGAAAGGATTTTCATATGAGTTTCAGCGGGGAGAGCGAATCGGAATTATCGGACGGAACGGGGTCGGGAAAAGCACTTTCTTGAATATCATCACCGGCGAGGAGCCGTTCGATTCGGGGACCATGGATACCGGAACGACGATCGTGTACGGTCACTATCGCCAAAAAGGGCTACAGCTCGACGAAGAGATGCGGGTGATTGATGTGATTAAGGAGATCGCCGAGTTCATCGAAATGGCGGACGGAAACCGTATTTCGGCCTCACAGTTTCTGGAACATTTCATGTTTCCGGGAAAGATGCAGTACACCCCGGTCGCGAAACTCAGCGGAGGTGAGCGCAGGCGGCTCGGACTCATGATGGTGCTGATTAAAAATCCGAACTTTCTGATTCTTGACGAACCGACCAACGATCTTGATCTCGCCACCCTTAATAAGCTGGAAGAATTTCTGCTCAATTTCCCAGGCTGCCTGATCATCGTATCTCACGATCGATTTTTTATGGACAAACTGGTGCAGCACTATTTTATCTTTGAAGGCGATGGAGTAATTCGCGATTTCAACGGCACCTACCGGGAATACCGCGCTATGAAAGATGCTGAAGCAGCGGAAGAGCGTGCCGGGCAGAACAGAAGCCGGGAAGCTGAAAAAAAGAAACCGGTTAAACCTCAAAAACCGGCGAAAAAAAAGGAATCGGACGGTCTTTCATTCAAAGAGCGGAAAGAGTATCAAAAGCTGGAGAAGGAGCTCGAAAAGCTTGGAGAGGAAAAGAGGAAGCTTGAGAATCAGATGAATCAATCGGGCTTGAATCCGGATCAGATTACGGAATATTCAACACAGTACGCCAAGCTGAATGAAGAGCTGGAAGCAAAAGAACTCAAATGGCTGGAACTGGCCGAGAGGGAGTGAGCAGGGGGCAGGAGGGCAGTGTGTCAGTGTCAACAGTGTGACAGGGTTCATGTTGCAGATTCAGGGTACAGTTTCAGGTTGCGGTGGCGAGTAAGCCATTTACGGACCAAATGACAATTATTTTTGGTTACCTCCTATATTTGCAAACAATTGATTAGCATATATTTAGATTAGATAAACGCTTTTTTTTATAAGCGCTATTTGCCCCTAAATTCAATTCCTTCTTCATATCAAGCTAACAGAAAGTTGTCAACCTTTTTTGCCTGGGCCTCTACCCGTTCACATCTCACATTCAAAAAAAGGAAAAACTCCGGCTCTAAAATACTTTCCGGGTGGGGGG
>PXDL01000507.1 GCA_003566395.1 Balneolia bacterium
CTCTTAATTTTCTCATTTTCCCCGTACCCGATCAGCCATTGCATATAGCATGGCTTGTCTTCATTAGTAACGGCAACATAGCAGGTCGGGATGTTTTCATCCACCATACCCTGTTGGCCGGAAATAATCCGGGGATTTACGGAAGGATCCAATAATATATCAACGTCATCCTTTCTGAGCGGACGAATTTGAATTTCTATGTTCGCGAAGGGTGCGCTGAATTCATCTTCCATATCTCGTTGAAGACCGAAAGAAACCGACCGGGAATGAAGCCTTTTCTTGAATTCTTTAGCTAAAACCATGAAATGGCCTTTCCGGATCAATTGGGACACATTTTGAAATTTTGAAGACATACGAGTTTGATTTAGACCGATGTTCGGTTACCGCTATTTCTGTTTATTTAGTTGAGATTTAACAACATCAAGAAGCGGGTTTGGGGATGAGTCTTGCTGGTAAAACCCGCCGCTGAGATCCCAAATCATGACACCTCCAAGCCTGTTTCTTTTCGCATAATCCATTTTGGCGGAAATAGATGTTTCATTGTTGAAACTGATGAAGGTTCGGGGGTCCTCAAGATGCAAATACGCGGCCTGTGCATCTTCATCCCACTCAAAAACCGAGAGGTCGTAGTTTTCACTCAATTCAGATATGGGCAGCGTGCTGTAGATAGATTGATCTTCGGTCGGCCAGCTTCCCCATTTTTCAAGGAAATGGACATCTTCCCAGATTGCCCCGTAAAAACTGATCGTAAATCCGATTTTTAACCGGTCGATATCCGACGAAATCCATTCATTGACTCTTTCATTTATTGATGGAAGGTATTTGCTTGTGTTTTCTAACATCAGGGTATTGTTACGCAAGGCAGACTGATGCCATGTTACCCATCCCCTCCAGGGTCTGGCCATCTCGAAGGTCAGAATATTTATCTGATCGAAATGCTGATGAAGTTCACTAAAAAGTGAACTCAAACCGGAGGTATTAGGTACCCCCGCAGTTAAAAGGGGCCTGTTGTTTTGGCTTGTTCTGAGGGTATCGAACGTAGCGCTGAGCTGGTTTACAAACTCCTTGTAATTTGCGAAATCACCCGGCTCAATGGGGGTCATGTTCAGGCTCACCCCGTCAAAACCGTATTCGGTTATCAGATTTGAAATCGTGTTGATAAACTCGGTTCGGCTTGTATCGATGGCCGTACTAAACCCATCGTAATTGCCTCCGCCTCCCACGCTGAACAGAATTTTGGTATTGTTTGCATGTGCGGCCGGCACGATAGCCTGCAATCTGTCCGAGTTGAAATTATGCCTGTGAACCGGATCAAGGCTTAGTGATGGCAAACCATTACCGGCAACATTGAGGGAGAAATAGGTCATGTGGGTCATCGCGTCCCAGTCAATCTCACTCGTGCGAATGATACCGCTGTTAATAAATTCGGTTTCGGGATTATGCTCCCATGAGACCAGGTATGCATTCACCCAGATATTTTCGTTGATCGGGATACCCGAGTTGTTATCAAATAAGTCACACGACATCAGAAAGGTTAAAACGGTGACTATAATTAAACTTCCTAATAGTTTCTGTTTCATGATCATGGTGATATCATAGTTGAAATTACATTGAGCTGACTGATTGTGCAGTTTCTATTCGTATTGCCTCTTCCCCGGTATCGGTATCTTTGACATCCTGAAGAGTGATATTCATTACTTTTATCGAGATTTTATTTTCTGAGGCTATGCTTCGAAGTCGTTTGAGGTTTTCACACCGGATTTCCTCATCGCACAAATAAATAGCGCCGATATTATGACTTCGATGCGTTTTCGGTAACACCCAATGCCCGCCCAGGATGGGATATCCATAGATAAGTTTTCCCTCAAGGTTTGGATCATCATCCAGGAAACCGATGACCTTAAGGTCATTTCGGGAAGAGTTTATAATCTTTTGAAGAATCAGCGTGCCATATTCACCGGCGCCATAAATCAATACTTTCTTCCCCGTTTTCTTGTCTCTGTTGAACCAAAAACTCAGGGCCTGATACGCAATTCTGTACACGAACAGCAGCGTTAAAAGGAAATAAAAGTTGAAGATCAAAAACTGGATTACTTCAATCATGGTGAGATATTCCGTGAGCAGGAACACGATACCCGTTAATCCCACCGCAGAACCGATAGAAGCCGTTATGTGGAGCGCGTTGGCTATGCCAAGCTGGTTCATTTTTTCACGATAAAGACCTGTAACCCAAAAAGTTGCAAGCTGAACCGGAAGTACAAGTGCGAGAGTAAAAGCAAAGTTGAGGTGTTCAAGGGAAACCGGATTTAGCAGATAAACCAGTGCATAGCTTAGGGAATAGGAAGTGATTATAAACACGATGTCGGCCACACATATCCACTGGGCTTGTTTCCGGATCCACTTTTTATAGAATGGCATCATCAACCCGTTGTTGAAGATGGCCATTTCGTAGTAGCTAAGTTTTTTAATAAAGATGAAGAGAATGAGCCCGAGAGCGAATGCGATTGTTACAGATTTTTGAAAGGAATCTATTTCCGTAAAAAGAAATGCGCTAAAGGCAAAAAACATGGAGACCATGTACAGTACCAAAACGGCGCTTCTATGGCTGAACCCCAAAGACAGAAGCCGGTGATGAATATGTGATTTATCGGGGGTAAACATCCCGTTAATCCGGCCAAGCGTGGATTGAGAAGGTGCTTCGGTACCTTTGTTGAGGAAACTACCGATCAACCTTCTGGCCATGGAAACCAGCGTATCGGTAATAGGAAGTGCAAGCACCAGAATTGGAAGCAATACGGCAAATCCGGTTGTAATCTTAGACGTGCTCTGTATTGAAAGAAGGGCAAGGGCGAAGCCGATCACCAGACTGCCGGAATCCCCGAGAAATATCTTGGCCGGATTAAAATTATATCGCAAAAAACCGACCAATGATCCTGCAATCACCGCCGAAAAGATGGCCGCCCCGATTTGTCCGGATAAAGAGGTAATCAAAAATATGGAAGTACACGCAATTACGGCAACTCCCGATGCCAAACCATCCAGCCCGTCAATCAGGTTGAATGCATTGGTGATGCCTACAATCCAGAGAACGGTAATGGGCAGATCAAGAATACCGATATCAAGCACACCGCTGCCGAGCAGATTCGTAATATTTGATATCTGAAATCCGGCAAAATAGATAATTCCGGCCAGTACGAACTGGACGCCGAACTTCACTTCGGATGAAAGTGGTTTGAGGTCGTCCAGGAAACCAAGCCCGAACAGGGCCACGAAACAGACAATTACTATGGGTGTGGTGTAGCTCCCGTCGAAAAGGTTGGGAAGTGTGTCCGAAAACAAAAAATACAGGGCCAGAACAGATACGGTAACGCTCAGTACCACGGCCAGTCCTCCGATTCTCGGCATTACTTTGGTATGGACCTTGCGTTCTCCGGGTGCATCGGTCGCACCTATCCTATTTGCAAATCTGATAACCATAGGGGTAAGCAGCAAAGAAAGCAACAGCGGGAGTAAAAATGCTATGGTGTACAGGGGCGTCATAGGTAGCCTTACAAACAGTTAGAAATATTGATCATTAATTGGTGTTCATTCGTTTTGATAGGGTAGTTGCCAGTTCATCGAAAAAGGAAGATGATGCAGCTCAATAAGCGAGCCCTGCGAAAGCAGCGCGCCCTGAAATATGGCGTTCTTTAGTTGCCGGACATTACCGGGCCATCTGTAGGAGATGCATTCACGCATGGCCTCATCCGTAATGCCGAGAGTGTCCCATTTGGGTTCGGAAATCCTGGCCTCATTAATAAATGTCTCTATAAATGAAGGAATATCCTCTCGTCTTTCACGGAGCGGAGGCAGCATGATAGACACGGGGTTAAGCAACTTCAGGAGCTTGCTCCATACCTCTGTTTTCATGAATTGCTGATACGTATCCTGACTTATTGAAATGATTAGCCGGGGCGATGTTGCAAAATTATAGCGAAAGAGCTGATTGCATCCATGAATGTAGGAGTCGATGATATTCAGCTTAAAAGCGGTTGACAGCTCGGAAAATTTGTTGAGATAAAGGATGCCGTTACTCGCTTTTTCCAGCACATCAAATCTTAGGGTAAGGTGCTCATTTTCAACACGGACCTGCTCCCAAAACGCTTCTTTAAATTCATCCTCGTTGGTATTCATACAGTAGTATGAATGAAAGGGTCCTTTTGCTCTGCTGCTGTTTCTGTGAATGGCATGGGCTAAACTCTTTTTCCCGACTCCAATTTCACCGATCAAAACCAAATGCTTGTCCAGGTGTGCAATGCCTTTCACTTTTTGGAAAATATCTTCCATTAACGGACTCTTGGTCTGAAAGCAGCATTCAGCGTCAATCAGTCTGCTTTGTCTGTAATCGATACTTTCTTTTACTGCTTGCATTATATTAGAGTTGAATAGTTAAGCCGATCTGATGAAACTGATTTCCGGTTAAATGGGTAGGCGCAATCATATAGTCGAAACGGAACATACCTGCCTTTGTACCCAGACCCATCCGTGGTTGAAACGTTCTTTGGTCGAAATTGACCATCACTCCGCCCCTGACGTAGATATATGAGACCGGTATGATTTCAACACCCGCTTTATACCACAACCCTTCCTCACCGAATCTTTTTTCGTTAGCAAACGACATGGAAAGGTAGGTTCTGTCTCTTAACGGGTAGTGAAAGGTTATACCTATCTCAAGGCGTTGTCTTGCCAGTTGGCTGCCAAGGGTTGTGAGTCCGGTTTCGATGATATCATAGTAGGTATCATTTCCTAATCCACGGAAAACCAATCCATAGGAAATCGGGCCGTCCGGGGCGTAAACCAAACCTATATCTGCAAAATAATTCCAGTATCGTGCATCTGCATTATCATGTGCGGTTGTATAGGAGATACTCTGAAGTGCACCTAAACTAAAGTTTTCACTGAAAGCAATTGCATAAGCCAGTTCGGCCCGGTAGGTTCGTATATCCGGCTCAGGTAATGAGCCCGTGTTCGTGAACGGCAGAAAATCAAACCCACGATGAATGAAGCCGAATCGGGTAGTTATATGATGAAGACCGTGGGATAGGGTTGGCAGCGTCAGATCGTGGTGCATGAGATTGTTGCCCCAGTTGTGGTTGGAGTTGTACTGAATGAACATCTGTCCGTCCGACAATCCCGAGAGCGCTGCGTTTATACCTATAGACGGGCTTCCATACGCATCCGCAATCGTAGTGTTTGCCATGGAAAGCGAACGGGTATCAACCATTTGGCTGGGCAGAACGCCCTTATTATCATCGCTGTTTTCGCTTTGTGCCATTGCCTGATTTTGGCAAAAAAGCATCACGCATATTGCGAGTATAATGCAGGGTTGGATACAAGGTGTGAAAATGTTTTTCATGTTAATTGAACACTCTAAAAATTCCGAATAGGATGATGACATCTCGTAAAAATTCCGACATTTCACGAACTACATTTTCTTTCTTGGGCACGTACACGATATCGCCGGGACGCACCAGAATGTCGGGCGAATTCATTTGGCCCGATTCCAAGTAGTCGAACAGGTTAATCGTCACGTAATTTTCAGGCCCGGATTGGCGGTAAAGCTTTACTTTCTTGAGATTTGCATCTTCCGTAGTGCCGCCGGCCGTAGAGATAATTCTGAAGATGGAGGTCTGATCCATAACCGGATAATTGTCCGGACTGGCAACCATTCCGAGTACGGAAACTATCAGGGTATCTGTATTCCGAATCGAGATGGTAAGATTTATCTCATCTCGTATATACTCCCCCAGTTTGCCTTCAAGGTCTCTTTTCAGTTCCTCCTGTGTAAGGCCTGCAACGACAATCTCTCCAACAAGAGGTATGGCGATGGTGCCGAGCTTTGAAACCGTGGTTAGCGTATTGAAACTCGGCTGTTCCCACACCAGAATTTCTATTTCATCACCCGGCCGCAAAACATAGGTACCCTCCGATTCCGGATGTTGCTGTTCGACTGCACTTGACGGCTGAGGCTGATGATCAGAAGGCAACTCGCGAGATGAAGTACATGCCTGGGTCATTATCAAAACAAGGATAATGAAAGGTGTTATGTAGGATTGTCGTTTGATTCTCATAAGGTTGAAAGCTTCTGATATTTTATAGTTTGATCGTCCGGCTTCCAGGGTTACAACAAATATGCCAAAGAAAATACCAGGCCGCTTTTCAACTCCTATCTTATTGAAATTACAACATATAATAAATTACGAGACTGTTAGACAGAAGGGGTAATTCAGGCCGGGCTTATAACAATAGAGTAGTAAATGCACATAAGGTGATACGGGTTGGGTAAATACGATGCGATTCTGAAGAAGGCGTGATTGAAGGATACACGAGAGAAAAATAATTAAGGGTCATAATAAGGCCCTATGCGTCTTTAATGCCGATTTCCGGTTTATGGCTTTGCTAAAGTTCAACCTTGGCACAGCAATTGTAAATCTCTATCTGTAATTCAATTTCACCCTTTCAAATTCTTCAGGATAAAATCTATGTATGAAATAAAAGATGTAGCCCGGGATATGAAGGCAGCTGCAAAACGCCGGCGATGGTTATTAATCTTGACGCCCATACTTTTTCTAATGGCTGCAATGGTTGCTATTTACTTCATCGAGCCGAAATACCAGTCAACCACAACCATTCTGGTTCAAAAAGACGAGACCCTGAATCCACTCGTACTTTATGAAATAGCTGTTCATATAGCGGCCGAAGACAGAATTCAATCGCTAAATGAAATCATCTACAGCAGATCCACGATGACCATATTGATTGACAGTCTGAAGCTTGACAGTCAAGTAAGGAATGAAGGCGACAAACAACAACTGATCGCCAACACTCAAAATAACATTGGCACACGATTACGGGCTTCCGACTCCTTTGAAATCAGTTATTACGATACCGATCCCGTACGTGCCCGCGATGGAGCGAACTTTCTTGCCAACCACTTTATAGAATCCAAGCTCCGGATGGAGTCCCGCAGGCATGAAGAAACGGTGAAATTTTTCAGCAATAAATTAGCCGAGCTTGAAACCATTGTTGAAAACCAGAGAAATCAGACCGTTTCATCAACATCCGACCGCATGCGGAATATGCCGAGTACTTCCGAAGCACTCCAGGACCGCTTGCAAAGTATTAACAGCCAGTCGGATAGCATAGAGTGGCAGCTGTTGCAAGAGGAAGAAAAACTTGCCACCCTCAGGTCCTTTCAAAACGCGCCGAATGCAGATCAGGGAATGAATCATCTGTACAGGCTGCCGCTCTCCGATATGCAGTTCGGAGATGAATTACATCTGCTGCTCAACGAGTATGACAACCTTCGCAGGCAGTACACCGGGAGCTACCCGAGACTTCGAACGCTGGCAGAACAGATTAAACAAGTTGCAAACCGGATGCCGTCCAACTTAACCACAAAAATAGCGCGACTGAACTCACAAAAAGAAGATCTCAATCTTCAGAGACAGCAGGTTGTGGGAGATATGCAGTTGTATTTTATTGATGCCCAACGTGCCAGCTCACAAGAATCAGACTTTAGTATTTATGAGGGTCTGCAGGCCGAGATGAGAGTAAAGGTGGAACAGGCCAAGATGACCCGTGATATCGGAATGCGGGCGGCCGATCAATTTATCGTTCTCGATTCAGCAGTAGCATCGGAAAAGCCGGTTTCACCCAACAAGGCTTTGATTTTAGGAATAGGACTGCTGTTCGGGCTTGTACTGGGTGTTGTGGCAAGTGCAGTAGCAGAAGCCATGGACACAACTATTCGGGATGAGACGGATATACCGTTTAACAAGCCAATTATCGCATACTTACAGAATGGGTAGAGACTGAATAACTATGAGTAGCCAAAAAATATTTACCAAACCGAAGAATCAATCTATCGAAATCCTGGGGAACGGCCGTGTTGCCAAAAAATCCGAGACGTTACCGGTACATGTTTCAACCGAGGTACTGACTGCTGTAGATCCGAAAACGATTGCAAAGAAGTATTACAACAGCTTCAATTTTTCGAAACTGGCAGAGACCTTTAGTAAAGACAAGATGACCATCGGAATAACAAGTGCCAACAGAAATGATGGAAAAACGCTTGTTGCAGCAAATATGGCGGTGTCGCTGGCAAGCGGTTACAAACAGAAAACCCTGATTGCAGATATGAATTTCAGACACCCCAGCCTGCATGAAATCTTTGGGACCAATCAAAAACCGGGCATGGCCGAAGCCATCGCATATAAAGAGGCGCGAGTGGTTCCGACAAGTATTAATAATCTTTTCCTGATGACAGCCGGCGACGGTAAACTGAGCCCGGGAATTGAACAAACGCTTGTTCTGAGGCAGCTTTTGTCTGTACTCAGAAATGAGTTCGATTTTGTAATTCTCGATATGGGTTCCATCTACCCTATTGAGGATTTCCCTGCTCATTTTATAAATGAGATTGACGGCCTGATTGGTGTAATCGACAGCAGGAAAACAAAAAAAGAAGATTTCAAGAAAATATTTAAACACCTGGATGAATCTCAATTCATCGCCTATGTTTTTAACAGGGTGAATAAATCATGACCATATTACTGGGAATTATAATTATTCATCTATTAGTAATACTGAGAGCCAAGCAAACGACCGATGAAAGTGCACCATACATTACTACATTTTTGTTGACCCTAATAATGGTCGTCTTCGTGGTTGCTATGATGTATATGATGCAACCTCCTGAGTAAAGAGAAATACAATGAATACAGCTAATCAATCCGTGTACGATTCGCTCTTTCAAAGAGTCTTGTTATCACCATTAGGACTGGATAAGGATAATTCAGTCATTCTGTGGATTCTGCTGCTTTTTGCATCGATGATGGCTGCCGGCATGTATTATTTTGACGGAAATGTGGCCCTTGTTTCGGGAATTCTCTATCTAACATTTGTCCTTGTATTGAGCCTGTTTCGGCTCGATTTTAGCTTATATCTGTTCGTTTTCACCGTTTTGCTGTTTGAGCAGTATGCCATACCGGGTTTTCCGTCTATTACCCACGATGTCTCCTTTTTTAATAATCTGAAAGAAATCAGCTACGTCCCGTTTTTTGAAGCCGGGATGGTTAGTCCGTTTGAGATTCACATCCTTTTTATCACCTGTTCGCTTTTTTTGCATATCACAATTCGGAAAGAATTCTCCCTTAAGCCTATTGCTGTCTGGGGTGCTTTTCTGCTTTTTTTCGGCTCCCTGGTCTTCGCATTTCTGAACGGGATGCGTACCGGGGGTGACTTTCTGGTCGGTTTGTGGGAAGTTCGCGCTCTGTTTTACCTTTGTCTGACGTACATGATCGTACCTCAGATACTGGATTCAAAAGAGCACATTACCATGCTGTTTTGGGTCATTATCGCCGGTATTACTATTAAAGCCCTTCAGGGAGTTGTCAGGTTTGTAGATCTCGGGTTTTCGACCGGCGGTTTTGCCGTACTCACAAATCATGAAGACCCGGTTTTCATGGTAACGCTCTTTGTTTTGTTAATCGGATTTCTGCTGTATAAAACCGGTCATAAACAGAAGTTCTGGTTATTGGCTTCCATAGTGATCCTTTTTGTGGGTTTCTATGTGGCCCAGCGCCGGGCTACCTATGGTTCTTTGATCGTCTCGATATCTGTTATCCTGGTTCTGTTACCTGCGTTAAAAAGAATTCAGTTCCTGAAATATTTCCTCCCTGTTTTAGCCATTCTACTTGTGTACGGGTTCGTTTATTGGAATAATGTCGATAGCCCGATCGCCCGGCCTGCTCAGATGGTTAAATCCGCTTTTGTTGAGCCGGATATGGAAACCAATTTCAGGGATTACTCCTCTAATCTTTACCGGGATAATGAAAATTACAACCTCGCTCATACCGTGGTGAACAATACGGTTCTGGGTACGGGGTTTGGCAAGCCATACGATCAACCCATTCCGCTTGTGGAAATCCGGTTCACCCTTCGCGATTATATCCCCCATAATCAGATTTACTGGGTTTTGGTTAAGACGGGGGCTGTCGGATTCTTTGCGTTCTGGTTCTTTTTCAACTGTTTTGTTGCCAAAGGAACGCAGGTTTTCATGCGCCTTAACGACCCCTATCTGAAGGTGATTACCATGGTCATCATTATAGCGGTGATTAATCAGATGGTCGTTTCATTTTACGATCTTCAGCTCACCTATTACAGAAGTATGATCTACCTGGGTTGCCTGATGGGTCTTCTTCCCGTGATTGATCGGATAGACAAAGAGCAGAAATCCCGGGACGACTCCAAAACGGAGATCGTATGAGTAACCAAA
>PXDL01000425.1 GCA_003566395.1 Balneolia bacterium
CGATTTTTTTTGGAAAGCTGCGGATCAATCAAATATCCCTTCACCGAAACCAGGCTGGTGGATTCCTGTACGGGAATCAGGCTGGCTTTGTACGACTTCCCAAAAATTGCCGCGACTCTGTCTGCGAGTTTTGAAGCCGGAAGTTTATAAATGGTTTCCCGTTCATCGCAAAGCTCAAAAGCAATGTCAGTATTAGCAAGCGCGGCCTGCTGTACCGTCATAATGATATGCCGCAGCTCGGTAGCGTCTTTTTTCAGGAATGCGCGACGGGCCGGTACATTAAAAAACAAATTGCGAACAGTTACCGTAGTTCCCGGCTCTGCCGCCGCAGGACGCAATTCTGAAAGTTCACCACCGTGTACGTCAATTTCCCATCCGGCCTCATCGTCAACACGACGGGTTTTTAAGGTGATTTGTGAAACCGAGGCAACTGAGGCCATCGCTTCACCCCGAAAACCAAGCGTATGGATATTATAGAGGTCGTCAACCGTGCTGATTTTGGAGGTGGCGTGCCGCTGAAAACAGAGCGGAATGTCATCGGGCGACATACCGCAACCGTTGTCCTCAACCTGAATCAGACTTCGACCCGACTGTGCAATGGTTACACGAATAGAATCAGCGCCGGAGTCAATCGCGTTATCGAGCAGCTCTTTCACCACCGATGCAGGCCGCTCCACAACTTCTCCGGCTGCAATTTTATTCGAGAGCTCCGGGGGGAGCAGATGAATGATGTTCTCGGTGGTGGTGCTCAATGTCGGCTAATTACAAGAGGGTTCAATGGATAGTAAAATTCGGATACTAAAGCTGTAAGAAAAAATAGAACAGCGCGAACAAAATAGCTGCATACAACAAAATTGAGCGTACCTGTCCCCGGCTGGACTTGCTTTCAAGCTTGATCTCCCGCCCGATTCGCTTCGCGCGGTCTTTATTCGGGTCGTAGTATCTTGGCTCGTAATTAAACCGTTTGTGCTTCTTTCTTTTGCCAATAATCGGGCCTAACATACATCCACTTTTTTGTTAAAAAATGCTTTGTGAATATAACCAATATGCCGAACACTTATTTTACTTCCGTCGCGGGCCTGTGTGTTGTTTTTTCAGGGTGACGGCTTCAGGGGTCGAACCGAAATACAGCGGCGGAAAGCGCGTCCGGGATTAGCCCATAAACGCGGTTCCGGCTAACAGCAACACCCCGGATCGGGCCGGTAAGATTGTGTGAGACCGTGTGCTCAATTCTGCCGCTCAGGCTTATGATATACAACGAATCGCTGCTTAAAGCCCAGATTCTTCGGTTTTTCAGATACATGGCTTTCACATCCGGAGCTCCTGCCGTAAACCCGCGATAGCCTCCACCCGAGGAAAGCTCATGTATTAACCCCCGTTCGGCTTCAAGCACAAAAAGCTGATCTTCATGTGCCAGCAACGCACGCAGCGGAAGCTCAATATCATATGAATTCAGGGTGATGAGCGACTGAAGGCGTCCGTTCCGGTCAAATTTTAGTATCGTCTCCGAATCGGAATCATACACATAAATTTCATCGAAGGCATTTACAGAAACGGCGGCAGGTGAAAAAAAGGCCGGATTGACTCCCTGCCTGTCTGAAGGCGGTTTGATGGTGCTCAGGTAAGCCAGGCGGCGGTCGAAAAGCTGCACCCGGTTGTTCTGAAGGTCGGCCACATAAATACGCATGCCGTTGGTGGCATCAATATCGGAAGGGCGGTCGAACCGGGAGTCACCCGATCCTCTTGAGCCGACCGAATCGGTTCGGTTTCCACCGGTATCCAAAGTAATCAGCCTGTTCCTGCCCGATTCCACGATATAAATTCTTTCATCCCCGGCCGTAAAGTCAATAGCGGAGGCATCACGGAAACCGCGGTTGATTTCGGTAAACACAAGTTCCGCATCCCTTCGCTCGTCCACCACCGGTGCACCCTCCGTCCGATCGAGCTGCTCGGCGGAGGCCGAACATCCGAACCAAAGCAACGAAGCTAAAAAAAGGATACAGACAACTTTCATCACAAATATTTCAACCCTTTTGCACCAATATCACGACGGTAATACATTCCTTCGAACTGAACACTCGACACGCCCCGGTAGGCGTTTGTGATCGACTCCCTGAGGGTGCGGCCTTTCCCTACGATATTCAGCACACGGCCACCGCTGGTTACAAGTCGGCCGGTTTCTTCATCCATACCGGTTCCGCAGTGAAATGAAAGCAGATGTTCCGTATCGGCCGGAATCCCGGAAATCACACGGCCCTTAGGGTAGGAACGCGGATATCCTTCAGAGGCAAGAACCACGCAGGTATAATAGACGTCGGGGTCGGTTTCAATCTTTATGGTGTCCAGGCGTCCGTTCGCCACAGCCAGCAGCAGGTCGTTAATATCTGTAAGCAGTGCAGGCAGAATTACCTGACACTCAGGGTCACCAAACCGGCAATTATATTCGATTACTTTCGGGCCGTCGGGGGTCATCATCAAGCCGCAGTAAAGCACGCCCTTGTAAGGATGCCCTTCCTTTTTCATGGCCTCGATTGTGCGGTTAACTATCGAACGGGTAATTTCAGCCAGGGATTCGTGGTCAAGCAGAGGTGTGGGGGCATAGGCTCCCATACCTCCGGTATTCAGGCCCGTATCTTCTTCACCGATCCGCTTGTGATCCTGGGCGTGGGCAATGACCTGTGCCGTCTCTCCGTCGCAAACCGCAAAGACGGATACCTCCTCACCTTCCAGGAACTCTTCAATTATGATGCGGTCCGAAGCCGACCTGAGTGCTTTATCCTCACGGATATAGTCCAGAGCGTTGAAGGCTTCAGTCCGATCCTGACATATAAAAACACCTTTTCCGGCGGCCAGTCCGTCCGCTTTAATTACAAGCGGCCAGGTAGTGCAATCCCCGATATATTCGGCCGCTTCATTTTGCCCGTCCATGGAAAAAAGACGGTATTCGCCTGTTGGGATTCCATATTTTTGCATGATTTCTTTGGCGAAGGATTTGCTTCCTTCAAGCTGTGCAGCCGCGGCCGAAGGGCCGAAAACCGCGCATCCCCGGGCTTCAAGATAATCGGCGATACCGTCAACCAGCGGCTGTTCGGGGCCCACAACGGTAAGGGTGATGCCCTGTTCTTGTATAAATTCGGAAACGGCATCAAAATCAGAAATATCAAGGGCGATATTGGTTCCCAGTTCGGCGGTACCGGGATTTCCCGGCGCTATGAAAAGTTTTCCGGTACGGAAAGACTTGCGAAGGGCCCACGCCAGTGCGTGTTCGCGCCCTCCGCTTCCTATCAGCAATACATGAACCGGCTCGGAACTCATTCAGCTTTTGTATTGGGCTTCGGCCGCACGAACAATCTCAAGAAAGCTGTCCGGTTTCAGGCTGGCTCCGCCAATAAGTCCGCCGTCAACATCTTCACAGCCGAGCAGCTCGGCAGCATTTCCCGGATTCATGCTTCCGCCGTAGAGGATTTGCATCCCCCCGGCAATTTTCCCGTTGTAGAGGCCGGCCACTTTTTTACGGATAACGGCATGCATGTCCTGCGCCTGCTCCGGGCTTGCCGTCTCACCCGTTCCGATGGCCCATACCGGCTCATAAGCTATTACAATCTTTCCGGCGGCATCTGCGCTAATGCCTTTCAGCGCTGCTTCAACCTGATCTTTAACTATATTTTCGTGAACGCCTTTTTTGCGCTCATCCAGAAGTTCACCTACGCACACAACGGGTACAAGTCCGGCCTGAAGTGCTTTTTGCGTTTTTTTATTTACAGTTTCATCGGTTTCATTAAAATACTGACGCCGTTCGGAGTGGCCGATAATTACATAGCCGGCGCCGGTCTCCCTGATCATAGCCGCCGTTATTTCACCGGTGAACGCACCCTTGTCTTCATAGTGCATGTTCTGGGCGCCGATATGCAGCCCCTTTACAGGAGATGCGGCATCAACGGCAGGTTTCAGCGAGGTGTAAACCGGGCAAAGCAACATTTCCACTCCTTCTGGAGCGGCTTTAATTTCTTTGGAAAGCGTGTTGAAATACGATTTAGTTTCTTCGGCATTCTGGTGCATTTTCCAGTTGCCGGCAATTAAAAATGGTCTCATGAAGGTTCCTCATTTAATAGTGTTCGGATGTCTTGTTCAATAATGGAAAACTCCGTACCGGTATATTTGCGAACAATTTTGCCGTCCGGATCGATCAGAAGCCGTGTTGGCTTCACAACCACATTGAAGGTATCCATTAGTTCTGCACGGTGTACTTCACGCGCTTTGGCAACCGGCCAGTTCGAAGGCCGCTCCTCATAAAACGCGCTGATAGTGATAGCACTTTCGTTGGTTGGCACAGTCAGGAATTGTACCTCGTCTTTTACTTCTTCGTGGAAAAAGTTCATTAGTGTATGCTGGGTCATATACCGGGGAGTAGCCAGATCAACGACTTCAATGAGCAGATACCGGCCTTCGAAATCGCTGTTTCGCACCGTGCGCTCATCGCGAAGACGAAGCTCGAAAAAAGGCGCCTCCATTCCCTGAGCCAGGTGTTGAAGATCGTATGAATAAATATCGGCCCAGTGCTCCAGTGTGGAATCGTCTCCGTGGTTTTCACGGAATTCGGCGAGAAGCTTTAGCGCCTCTTCCGCCTGATCGTGTTCCACCAGTATTTCAATTTTGCGCATTTCAAGTAGGATAGCGTCCTCTTCCGGAATGCCGGTTTGGAGCAGTGAATCTATGAATGCAAGCCCCTGATCCGCTCCTTGAAGCCGGGTTAGTGCTCCTGCCGCAATACTTGCGCGATCGGCTGTAAAGCGCTTCTTGTTGGCAAGTCCGTGTTTTGCCCGGGCGAGTGCAAGCTCATCATCCCAGCCTTCAATCACTTCAATCGAACGCAGGGTTGCGGTTTCGGAAGCAAGAGTATTAGGGTGAAGCTCATCAACCGACCAGTATAAATCGCTCCAGGTGCGAAGCAACACAGGAATGGTGTCCTGGGTGACCTCAGCCACGCCTGAATTGATGTAATCGACTACCCGATTGTAGTTTCTTTCTACGCGGCGGTAATCTGAAACGGCATTATTTTCGCGAGACTTCGCCCTGAAGGTTTCTGCGAAAGCCGGAATCTCGGCCCGTATCTCCACATCGTCACCTTCGCTGAGCACCAGAGTCGCCGTAGAAATCAAGCGCTGATTTCGGGTCACGGAGACCACATATTCATCACGCTCTTTGAACCGTGCGTTGTCTGAAAACATGCCGTTCACATCCGTAACAGCGTAAAAAAGGGTGTCAATCCGCTCGGCCGAACGGTCATATTCTATAATGGCCACCCCTATGCCTGAATAATCTCCGGTGTCGTCGAGATTATGGTCCACGGTAATAATGCCGGAAATTTGGGCGCTGTAGGGAAAACGGTTTTCCTGCGCCTGTGCTTCATCTGCAAAAGGAGTAACCGCAATTAAACCTGCGCATACAAATGCTGCTATTGTATAAAATGTATTCATGTATTATTGAGATTCGAGTTTCGTTTGAACCATGGCCGTAACCATTTGGGGATTGGCTTTTCCTTTGGTCTGTTTCATAACCTGACCCACGAAAAATCCCATAAGTTTCTTTTTGCCTTCCTTGTAACGCTGAACTTCTTCGGGATTGTCTGCCAGAACCTGATCCACAACCGGTTCAAGAAATCCGGTATCTGAAACCTGTATCAGGTTTTTTTCTTTGGCGATACTTGCGGCGTCTCCGTCCTGCTCCAGCATCTCGTTAAAAATGGTCTGCATGGCCGAAGAACTTATTTTATCTGAATCGCGAAGTTCCAGGAGTCCGGCAATACGGGAAGGCGAAACCGGGAAATCTTCTATCGTGCCGCCCTGCTCATTCATCACCCTTTTCACTTCGGTGAGCACCAGATTTGCGGCAAGCTTCGGGTTGTCACATTCCCTGAGAATTTCTTCAAAAAAATCGGCTGAAGCGCGTTGTTCTGTAAGCAGATGTGCATCGTATTCGGAAAGGCCCATTTCGGATACGAAACGTTTTTTTCGCGCCTCCGGAAGTTCGGGCAAGCTTGCTTTCACTTCTTTCAGCAGTTCACCGGTCACGATTACCGGAGGCAGGTCGGGATCGGGAAAATAGCGGTAGTCGTGGGCTTCCTCTTTGGAACGAAGCTGACGCGTTTCAAGCCTTGAAGCATCCCAAAGCAGGGTTGTTTGCACAACTTCGCCCCCTTCCCGGACCAGCTGGCGCTGACGCTCGGCCTCATAGGTAAGGGCACGCTCCACATTGCGAAAAGAGTTCAGATTTTTTATCTCGGTGCGTGTTCCAAGCTTATGCCGGCCCACCGGTCTGATTGAAATATTGGCATCGCAGCGTAAACTGCCTTCTTCCATATTTCCATCACAAATACCGAGATACTGTACAAGCTGCCGGATGCGGGTAAGGTAGGCGTAAGCTTCCTGAGGCGAGCGGATGTCCGGCTCCGAAACAATCTCAATGAGCGGCGTTCCGGCCCGGTTGAGGTCCACCAGCGTATGCCTGGGGTCCTGATCATGAATTGATTTGCCGGCATCTTCTTCCATATGGATGCGGTTGATGCCGATACGTTTTTTTTGCCCGTCTTCCGTGTCGATATCTACAAAGCCGTCGTGGCAAATCGGGGTTTCATACTGTGAAATCTGGTACCCTTTGGGCAGATCCGGATAGAAGTAATTTTTTCGGGCAAAAATGGATTTGGGTGCAATGCTGCAATTTGTAGCTAACCCCATTTTTATGATGTATCGCACCAGATTTTCATTCAGAACCGGCAGTGTGCCCGGATGTCCGAGACACAGCGGTGAAATATGGGTATTGGGGTTTCCGCCGAACGCAGCAGATACAGGAGCAAAAGCCTTGCTGTTTGTGCGCAGCTGTGCATGAACTTCAAGGCCAATTACGGTTTCAAAGCCGGTTTCCTGTTCAGAACCGATAGAGGATACAGTACTCAAAAGAGATGATTGCTAAATTCGAATTGAAAAACTTCACGCCTTAGAATTAGCTTTCTAATTTACTAAACATCCGGGGATAATTCACCCCGCACGGCGATTATTCTGATGTACAGCTCAGGCCCCGTCGTCAAGGCCCGGTACTCCGTAAAGCTGTTGCGTGATGCAGTGAATACTGCCCTGCCCCCAGACCAAATCGGCACAGCGCACCGGAATAATGCGACGATCGGGCAGCAGTTTCCTGAACACCCGGATGACTTCATCGTCATAGCGCTCATCATACACCGGCAAAAGCAGCCCGCCGTTGATGAAGTAAAAATTGGCGTAACTGGCCGGAACATGCTCCGAACCGTCAACAGTCGTGCCTTCAATCCGGGTGGAAGGCATCGGCAGCGGAATAACTTCGAAGGGGTTGCCGTGCTGATCAACGGCCGATTTCAACAGCTCGTAATTTTCGTACAGCGCGTCGTAATTCACATCCGATTTATCGTCGGTGAGCATGGTTACGATGGTGTTTGGGTTGATAAAACGGCTCAGGTCGTCGATATGCCCGTCGGTGTCGTCACCGGCCAGTCCCTTGCGCAGCCAGATAATTTTTTCCTGCCCGAGATACTCTTTCAGCTTTTGCTCTATCTGCGCTTTGGTGAGGCCGGGATTTCGGTTTTTGTTCAGCAATACCGATTCGGTGGTGAGCATCACCCCTTTTCCGTTCGTCTCGATAGATCCGCCCTCCAGAACCATTCCCGTGCTGAACCGCTTCAGTCCGTATCGCTTGCTGAACAGCTTCGGAATTTTATTATCAGCATCCCAGGGCGGATACTTTTCACCCCAGGCATTGTATTCCCAGTCTGTGAGCGCCCATGATTTACTTTTCTCGTTTCGGACAAAAACAGGCCCGAAATCCCGAGCCCATACGTCGTTAGACTCCGTTTCTATAAAGGTGATGCGATCCATATCAATATCGATGGTGGAAAGCAGGCGCCCGGCGCGGATTCTCGTATCCTCGGAACCGGTGATCAAAAAAAGCCGCTCAGCAGCCACTATATGCCGGATGATTTCGATATAATTTTTTTCAACCCGGTGCAGGCGCTCGCCAGGCCAGGTTTCCCGGTTTTGAGGCCAGCTCAGCAACGTTCCGCTGCGGGGTTCCCATTCGGCCGGCATTCTGAAGCCCAATTCGGCCGGTGTTTTTGTATCCAATCTTTTTGAACGTTAAGGTGAGAAAAAGTCAGTTATCCATTCTTTTGAGGATGTCGCCGTAAGCATCAATCCTTCTGTCCCGAAAAAACGGCCAGGTTCTGCGTTGTTTCTCAATGAGGCCGAGATCGCAATCAGCCAATACAATTTCTTCCTCATTTCCGCCCTTTACCAGAATTTTGCCAAACGGTCCGGCCACAAAACTATCGCCCCAAAAACGGATATCGTTTTCCCGGCCTACGCGGTTTACAGAGGCCACAAAGCAGCCGTTGGCCACTGCATGGCTTCGGTGCATCACCTCCCAGGCTTCCATATATTCTTGTTGAATTTCGGAATTTTCATCAGGCAAGACTCCGATAGCCGTCGGATAGAAGAGTATTTGTGCCCCTTTCAGAGCTGTTATCCGGGCGGCTTCAGGAAACCACTGATCCCAGCAAATTAGCAGGCCGAGGCGGCCAAACTTTGTATCGAAAACCTTGAATCCGGTATCGCCCGGCGTGAAATAATATTTTTCATGAAAGCCCGGATCTTCAGGAATATGCATTTTCCGGTAATGACCCAGCATTTTACCGTCGGTATTGTGAATCACAGCCGTATTATGATACAAGCCTGCATCGCGCTTCTCAAAAATTGATGATATGATAACCACACCAAGCTCTTCGGCAAGATGTCCCATCGATTTCACGTAATCGTGATCGAGGCCGATAGCAAGTTCGAAATGGGCTTCATCGTGGTGCTGGCAAAAGTAGGTTGATGTGAAGAGCTCTTGCGTACAAATAACTTGTGCGCCCTGTCCGGCCGCCCGGCGTATCAGCTGCTTTGTTTTGTGAACGTTTTCATCCGGATTCGTTCCTGCATCGGTTTGAATCAGACCAAGCCTGACCGTTTGTGACATGGGTTTTCCTTTGGTGATAATTCGTACATAGTTCGGAACCGCCCAACGGCAGTCAAAACATATAAATTACGCATTATTTTAGTTCACCGTGCGCATCCTCGGCTCATTTCGGTAGTGCGAGAAATAAAAAAGCCTGACTCAAATTGAGAATCAGGCTTGAATTACAGGTTATAAAAAAGGCGAACTACTTTAAAATCAAGTGCTCGCCGTGGTTATGTAGGAATCCAGAAGGCCGTGCATTTTTTTGTTGCCGGCACTGTCCACATGGTCGAGGATAGTCCATCCCCGATCGTCCTTGATGTCGGTATGAGCGCCATGTTCAAGCAAAAACGAAGCAACATCGGTGTGATCATTCAGTGCGGCCCAGTAGAGGGCGTTGGTTCCGCGGTTATCAATCATATTGACGTCGGCTCCGTGTTCAACCAGAACCTTTAATATTTCGAGATGACCTTTTTTTGCGGCTTTGTAAGCGGCCGTGCGCTGATGCTCGTCCATCGTGTTAGCGTCTGTACCCGACTCAAGCATCTGTTTTACCTGCTCTGTTTTGCCTTGCTCTACAGCATCAAGAAAGGAAGTGTTCCCCATAGATAATTCTCCGTTATAGGGTCTTTATTTCAGTTAAGAACTACCTTTATTCTACTAATTCCGACGCCAATAATCAATCAGTTTATTATTTCTATAGACTTGAATTTGAATGTCTTAGCCTATATATTACGGGAATGTTAAGATAGTTTTGGTCTTAAAAATTCAGTTTCTCTCTCCCCTCTCCTTTCATTCGCGAACCTATGTCTCCACTTCGTTCGTTTTCCCGCTTCATTATCGTTTTGCCGGCATTATTGTTCATCTTGCCGGTTTCCACGGCCCGGGATACGGATCGCATAAATGAGCTCCACCATGAAATCCGGGAGTATCTCCTTGCCCATCAACAAAACCATACCTTTTCCGGAAATGTTTTTGTGCGTATTTCAGGCGATCTTATTTATGAGTCGGGCGGCTCCCCCTCTCTTGATGAAGAACGCTCGTTTGCCCGCGACGATATATTCCGGATCGGCTCGCTCACCAAACCGGTTGTTGCTTCATGGTTCGTGTATATGCATGAGCGTGAAAACCTTTCCCTCGATGATCCGCTTTCCGGTTGGCTGCCTGATTATCCCGGCGCCGAAGCCATCACCCTGAAACACCTGCTGAGCCATACCTCCGGAGTGCCCAATTTCACCGCTTTCGATGAGTATCC
>PXDL01000548.1 GCA_003566395.1 Balneolia bacterium
CGTAATCCGCGGGACAAAAACATACTGCCAACGGATACAGGAAGAATCAGTTTCCCCGGACAACAGTGATTCAAAATTCAAAATTCAACATTCACCATTGGGAGCGGAGCGACCATTCGCCATTTTTTCACAGGCCGGATTTATTGGGGCCATTTGATTACGCTTTTCCCAAAAAAAAAGCCCCGGCGCAGATAAGTGCGCCGGGGCTTTTTAGGATTATCATCCCTAAGAATGGAGCTGCATCAAGTATTATTTAATGAGCGTCATTTTGCGGGTGAATGCCTGTCCGCCCGAGAGCTGCATGCGGTACATATAAATACCGCTTGCCAGGCGCGAACCGTCGAATGATGCCGTATGAGTTCCGGCCTGCATGCGCTGTCCGTTTATCAGGGTAGCCACAAGGCGACCGGTAATATCGTACACCTGAAGCGTAACATCCTGCTCGGCAGGCAGCTCAAACTGAATATTGGTCGTTGGGTTGAACGGGTTCGGATAGTTTTGACCCAAACGTGCCACACGCGGCAATTCGGTATCCGGATCATCAATAGAGACCGGCACATTAAAGGTGTCTTCCCCTCCTGCTTGCCAGTAACGGGCTCCGAATTCCTGGAAAAACTCGTTGGCCACGCGCGGACTGCGGATGATCAGCGTGTTTTCATCATTATTGAAATTGGCGTTGGCCGACCAGTTATGGGAGCCGGTTATCACCTGCGCATTTTCACCGGCTTGCTCGCCGTCAACAATAGCGTATTTATGGTGAAGCAGGCCGAATTCACCCTGCGGGAAATGATGGACATCGGCCCAGCCGCTGAGATAGTCCCATTCGCTGCCCTGTCCAGAAATCTGTCCGATTACGCCACGTACGCTTACGCCTTCATTAAAGCGGCTGAGCATAGTGTTGGATATCGGACGACGCGTTATCAGATTCAGCCCGAGATCGATGCTTTCATCAGCAGAAGAAAGCGTACGGTTGATTTGAGATTCGGTACTTCCCTGCGGACTGAAATACAGCTGTACGTAGGTCTCGTCTTCACCCACCCAGAAAGAAGAAGCGTTCACGACTTCCTTGTTTGAGCTGAAACGCGCCTGACTCGGTACAAAATTACCTGATTCGGCTCCCCACATCTGGTTGAACTCGCGCCAATAGGCACGGGTAAGGGCTACATCCTGTATATTCACCATATTCTGAAACTGCTGATTCGTACCCTGATCGGTGGCATTCCAGGAACTTGTTACCACCCAGCTTTTGGAGGGGTCGCTGTGGTGGGCGTCGATTACGGCAAACTTGTTATGCATCTGCTCGTTACCCGTGCTTTGTACCGCGCGTACGCCGTTGTTGGCCATAAAAGCCACTACAGCGTTCGGGTTGCCCGTATGGCCCGACTGCACCACTCGTACATCCACTCCGCGGTTATGCGCATTTATGATGGCGTTGGCTACAGCGTTACCAACAGACCCGCTTATCGAATAGAAGGCGAACTCGGCAGTTTCCTCGGCCATATCGATCATTTCAATAAGGCGTTCGGCGAAATCAACATTCTGAGCGGCTTCATTGAAAACAGCAAGCTCGTGGGCCACACTTTTGTTGAAAAACGTTAAGATTTGGCCGGTAGAGCCTGCAGGAGAACCTGTTGAGGAAATATAAACCGATGTGGCACTTGTATCGGGTCCGGCGGCCGAGCGAAGTTGAATTTTGTAATGCGAAGCTGCGTCGAGTCCGGTAAGCGTAATGCTGTGATCGGTTTTGTGTTCGCCGTCCAGTACCGACCCAAGCTCGAGGTCTTCAGTTGTTCCAAAACGTACTTCAGAATGCCCTGCGGTTTGGGTTTGCCACTCGAAGGTGATGGAGTTTGAAGAAGCCGATACCTCATAAGGTGGCGCGGTAGTAATGACTGGCCCGCCGAGCACTACGATATCCTGGGTAAATCGCGGCAGTAACTGACGGCTATTCATAAACCTTCCGGCAATAGCCGTAACCTCAGTTGTGCTGTTAGGTATCGACGTTCCGGGGATATTCGTGAAATTATCAACGCGGAATTGTCCGGTAGCCGTACCGTCGGTTACTTCGTAGTTGGTACCGCCTGAAAAGATACCGGAGCTATTGAACGTCAGGTCTGTTACCTGTACCAGCAGGCCCTCATAGTCACCGGTATTCAGCTCTGCAATGGTGATGGGCTCCGGATCAACAAACATATTGGATTCTGGGAAAACCTCGTAATTGCTGTAGTTAACAATTTGGATAAGCTGATTAAAGCTCCCTATTTCACCGGTTACAACAAGAGAATCACCAATTACGGCGTCAAGAAGCCACTCTTCGCGCATGATGTCGTTGTCGTACCAGCCAATTCCAGCGGTTTCATCCTGAAAATAGACCGGGCCGCGGAACTGATCGGCAGCGGTAATCCAGCCTGTTACCGTAACAACGGTGCCCTGCGGCAGATTGCGCGCCTCGGCGATCGGAATCGGCTGAGAGATATCAAGCGTTTCGCCCTCAAGGTTGAGTACAAAGGTTTCGTTTTCAGGATCATTGGTCTGCAGGGTGATGGAGCCCTCATACATTCCGGACTCCTCCGCACTGTAAACAATCGTTACGGTATGGGTTTCAAGATGGCCCAGAGTTACTTCAAGATTGCCGTCAACGGAAAAAGCGGCGCCTTCAATGGTTGCGGAACTTACCTCAAGATCTTCGAGGCCGTTGTTTCTCAGCCGGAGCGAAGCCGTGGCATTGCCCGTTGTTGTTCCGAAATTAAAGGCGTCTCCGTTACCAAATGGCACATCATTGATACGTACCGAAATAGTGGGTTCTTCGGAAGAGTCCACAAAGTCGGAAATAAGGACGTCTTCTACATTAATGCGGTTTCCGGCCGTTTTCTCGAAACGCAACCGGATATTTCCGGGGATATTTTCAGCAATGGTAAACTGCTGAAGCTGCGGGCCGACCTGATAGTCATCGCCGATCTGGGTCCAGCTGCCTCCGGAATTGGTTGAGTAACTAACCCGGACCACACCACCGGAATCGTTACCGAAATTTGCCGCGTAAAATGAAAGCTCACTCATGCCTTCCGGATGGTCGAATTCCATTTCTATAAACCCGTCACGGATACGGGCTGAACGAGTGCCGTTTTTCTTGTCGCCTTCAAGCGTGCCGATCAACGCGTCGTTAAAAAGCCACTCGCCGGTTCCAAGGGTGATGGTGGCCGGAGCGTAGCCGTTTTTGCTGCCCTCTTCAAAATCCTCGAAAAGCTGTGCCTGAAGCACCGTCGGGACAAAGAGAAGCATTGTAAATAGTGAAGCATGTATAAAATATTTCATAAAGTAGATTCAATTATTCAAGGTGAACTCAGCCTAAAAAACCGTAGGATACCACTCCCACACACACACCGATTAAATTTGAGTAATATCCAAATGAAGAAGGGCCGTGTTTACGGTTATTCTATTCCTGCAGTCCTGTACAGGCCGAGCCAATTTACAGTCGTTATATAGAATAGTCATTTTTCAGGAGAAATAGAATTACCCTATTGTTATGCCGGGCCCTGCCTTTGAGGTAATTACACGACCTGCGCACACATCCACAATAGAACAGCAACTTAGACGGGCGGCGCCGGCTGCACTGAAGCTACGTTTTTTCTGTAACGGCACCGGTACGATAGGCTTCAAGAAGGAGCTGCAAGTCATTTATCTGAGCCTGAATACGCTTGCCGTCGTCGGTATCGCATACCCGTATTCGATCCCGGTTTTTTTCCATAATTTCGGTAGCCGAATGGATGTCGCTGCCCTCTTCGATCGCTTTCTGGGTAGATTCAAACGGCTGATGCGCCGCCAGAAGCAATCCGTACGAGTTGAAAATCAGGGTATATCCGGCAATGCCCGTCTGCGATTGATACGCCTTGGAAAATCCTCCGTCGATTACAAGCAGCTTTCCTCCCGCTTTAAGCGGACTCTCCCCTTTTTTCACCTTCACCGGTACGTGACCGTTAATTATGTGTCCTCTATCGGGGTTAACTCCGAACTCAAGCAGGATTTGTCTGGCCACACGCTCATCGGTGCGAAAATCGTAATATGGATTTTTATTTTCTTTGTGAAAGGCTTCATCATCGGTGAAATAGCGCTCAAAGGTAGCCATCTTGTCTTTTCCGAAAAGCGGAGACTGCGCGCCGGACCAGAGATACCACATCGTGTCCATACCATACCGTTTCTGTCCGGGTTTGTCTTTTGCGAAGTAGCCCTGACGCGTAAGTCGGTCGAGGCGATCCATGAATGCTCTTGGCCCGAGATCGTCTTTGCCGAAATTAAAATGTTTCAACTCCCCGGATTCGGTCATCGGAATGCAGCCGTGGTAGAGCAGATTGTCGTTGTAGGTCAGATACATGCTTCCCTTGGAATACAAAAACCGGACATGAGCCTGGAGTTTTTCACTGTTCTGGAAAGACAACAGTAACTTCTCCATCACCAGCTCTTCCTGAGCGGAAAGGCTGTAAGGATCGTCCGGATCGATGGTAGGGAAATGCGTGTCGGCCAGCGGAATGGAGCGCCCTTCCACGTTTATCACACCGTTAGCAAAATCGATTTTATCGAGCATCAGCCGGTCTTCCATTCCGTAATGCGATCTGCGGCGAATAATTTGCCCTTCCAGCTTAAGCTGCATAATGGTAATAGCCTTGTGCATACGGGCCATAAGCTGCTGCTCGTGATCGGTGAAAGCCTCGCATTCTTTCGGCTGAAACCGCTCACAGGGGTCATCACCATAAATATCCATAGCCAGCGAAACCAGCGGAAGCATACTGATGGCGTAGCCGTTTTCCAGAGTTTCCATATTGGCGTAGCGCAACGACACGCGGATGACGTTGCAGATACAAGCCTCGCTGCCTGCGGCGGCCCCCATCCACACGATATCGTGGTTACCCCACTGAAAATCCACGGAGTGATACTCCATAAGCTTATCCATGATAATATGCGCGCCCGGGCCACGATCGTACACATCTCCAATTACATGAAGCCGGGAGATAGTCAGCCGCTGAATCAATCGGGCGAGGGCTGCGATGAATGCGTGCGCGCGCCCTGTTTTTATGATGGTATCGATAATGCTGGAATAGTAATCCTGCCGGTTCGCAATACTTTCCTGCTGATGCAGCAGTTCTTCAATAATGTAGCTGAAATCGGCCGGCAGGGCTTTTCGCACACGGTTTCGGGTATATTTGGATGAATAGACGCGACAAAGTTTGATAAGCCTGAACAGCGTATCCCGGTACCAGCTTTCCGCATCATCAACCTTTTTAAGCAGCAACGGGATTTTGCTCTCCGGATAATAGATTACGGTTGCCAGGTCCTGTTTCTGCTCGTCCGTCAGGCTGTCTCCGAATATTTCTCCTATCCTTCGTTTGATTGATCCCGAGCCGTTACGCAGCACGTGCAAAAAGGCTTCCGATGCCCCGTGGATATCCGAAACAAAATGCTCTGTTCCTTTAGGAAGCTCCAGAATGGCACTCAGATTTATAATTTCAGTTGATGCAGCACGGATGGTCGGATACTGCTCCGAAAGCAGCTGCAGGTACTTTAATTCCTGATCGCTGATATTCATAATCTCTGAATTTGTGATATAAAGCGCTTCTGAAGGTATTATACATAAAAGATGCCAATCTGCTCAATCAAAGCTTCAATAAGTTTTCGAATCCTCCTTCATACCCGTTTCATTCATCATGGTTAAACTAAATGAACGACAGCTTTGAATCTTCTCTTTTATTACTTGAACCTTTTATGTACACGATAAGAAGGCTATGAAAAACAACATTATTTTCGATGAGTCCGACAAACTGATCACACGCCTCATGGCCCGCTTCGGCATACCGCTTTTGCGATACAGCATCGGTTTTATTTTTATCTGGTTCGGCGCGCTTAAGTACGTTCCGGGGCTAAGTCCTGCTCAGGAGCTGGCAACTTCTACCATAGAGCTTTTGACGTTCGGCCTGATTCCGCTTCAAACCTCTCTGATTATGCTGGCAACGCTTGAAGTCGGCATCGGAATTTTGATGATTACCGGTAAGTTTATCAGGCTGACGATTTTTCTGCTGATATTTCAGATGCTTGGCACCATGTCGCCCATCTTGCTGTTCCCTGAAGTGGTCTTCACCACCTTTCCGCACGTTCTCACGATTGAAGGACAGTATATTTTTAAAAACTTTGTGGTGATCAGCGCAGCTCTTGTAATCGGTGCCACCGCACGCGGAGGCTTGCTTGATCCGGAACCGATGAAACAAAGAAATAACCGCTAACGGGTTTAAAGCTCCACAAAGCGAAAGGTTTCACCGTCGAATAATCCTTTATCGCTTAGTTTTAAGGACGGGATGACCAGCAGAGCCATAAACGAAATGAGCATAAATGGAGATTTCAACCGGCTTCCCATGTCGGCGGCCATTTGATTGAGCTTCTGATAGGCCGCAGCGGTTTCTTCGCCCTTCTCGTTTGTCATTATTCCGGCAATCGGGAGCGGAAGCACCTGTTCATCTCCCTTATGAACGGCCGCAATTCCACCCTTGTGTTTCATCACCAGATTTACAACCGTGGCGATGGCCTCATCGGAATCTCCAACCGCAATTATATTGTGGCAATCATGACCGACCGACGACGCGATGGCGCCGTTTCTCAACCCGAAATTTTTGATGAACCCTACAGCCGGCTCCGCATTTTGATACCGGTTCACAACTGAAATTTTGAGAATATCCCGATCCGGGTCACAATGTACTTCCTGATCGGTTTTCGGCAATCTAACCGTTACTTTTTCTGTGATGAGTTCTCCGTCGCGCGCTACGATAACGGCAAATTCATCCCGTGGAGAATGCAGTTTGAAATCTTCGGGAAAGACCGTTCTTGAACTGAAATTATTGATAAATCCTGCTTTGGGCGCATCGAATAAAACCGAGCCGTTGCGGTACACACATGCACCGTCAATCCATGTTTCACCGACCTTCATTTCATGAATATTGTCGGTAATAATGAAATCGGCCGGATCGCCGGGTTGAAGAAGTCCGACCGGAAGATTGTAATGCCGAACAGGATTTACGCAGGCCACATGGAGCACATCATAAAGATCATATCCGTGTGAAAGGCTGCGTGTGATCAGCTCGTTAATATGCCCAAGAAGAAGATCGTCCGGGTGCTTGTCATCTGAACAGAACATCAGCTCGGCCGGATGTGAATTAAAAAGCGGATGAAGCGCTTCATAATTTTTGGCCGCGCTTCCCTCCCGTATCTGAATCTTTATACCGAAACGAAGTTTGTCCAGGGCTTCCTCAATCGTAAAACATTCATGATCGGTACTAATGCCGGCTTTGGCGTAGGTTTCGGCCTGCTCCCCTTGCAGGCCCGGCGCATGACCGTCAACAGGTTTGCCTGCTTTTTGTGCGGCCTCAATTTTTGCAATAACCTCCGGATCGCACCCGAGAACGCCCGGCCAGTTCATCATCTCCGCTAAATAGAGAATATCCGGGCGGGCCAGAAGTTTCTCCACGGCTTTCGCACTGATTTCAGCCCCGGCGGTTTCAAAACCTGTTGCAGGCACACAGGAAGGAGCACCGAAGAAAAACTTGAGCGGCACTTTCCGTCCGTTTTCTATCATATAGTCCACACCGTCCGTACCGCATACATTGGCGATTTCATGCGGATCTGAAACAGTGGCTACGGTACCATGCCGCACAGCAAGTTTGGCAAATTCGCCCGGTACCAGCATAGAACTTTCTATATGTATATGGGCATCGGTAAAACCGGGAAGTATGTAGCGCTCAGGCACGTCATCAGCCGGCTCTATTTTATGAATGGTACCGTTTTCTATATGAAGCCGACCGCCGTACTGTTTTCTGTTAACTACGTCGGTGATGATTCCGCTAATTTTTACCATATTTAATTATTGTGAAACTTCTATATTCTCATGAGAGTTTAAAAGTCGTTCGAATATAATTTTACTCCCATACGGGATGTATTGCTTCTTTAGTTTGGCAGGGAGCGAAAAAGAATAACAATTATATATCATAAATTATAATCATCTATGAACAAGGTTCGCTCTACTCCATTGCTTTTCAAACTAAAAGCGATTGCGCTTACGCTTGTCATCGGATGTATCCTGCATTCCGGCTCAGCATTAGCGCAGCCTGTTTTAATACCAGACTCAACTGTTGTAGAACATGACTTCGCAAATTCATTTAGCAATTATAACAGATATTTATCGTCATCAAGTGCAATAGGAGTTCCCAAAGGTCAACTTTTCTACCATAACAATCTGGTTCTTTTGAATTCCCTGACCTACGGCGCCACCGATGTCTTTTCTGTTCAGGCCGGAGTACTCCCTTTTATTGTAACACGAAGCATGGCGGTTTTTGTCAAACCGGAGCTGAGAATGCCGCTTAAAAACAGCCTTGTAAATTTTTCTATGGGGTTTAATGTGGTCGCACTTCTGGGCGATCCTGTTCCTTTAACTTCAAACAAGAGCTTAGGCGGTTTTATCTTTGGAAAAACTACGATAGGTACTTCAGAATACAATGTTTCGGTAGGTCTCGGATATCCCATGAATCTGCAAGAAGTTGATAATCAGGATATTTTAATCAACTTCTCTTATCCACGGATGAACATCATGACACACCTTAAAATTCATGAACAGTTCAGTTTGATCTCGGAGAATTACATATTCTATGAAAACAAGAAGTTTGATAAAGACAGCTTATTTTCCATTACGGCATTAAGATATCATACGACAAGCGGATCCATGCTCTTCGGTCCCAAAGGTGCAGCCGTCGATTTTGGTTTTATGCTCGACTCATCCAGACTGAGTAGTTTTGATCCTACACTCTATATCGGCTTCTCATTGCTGTTTTAAGTTCGCTAAACCCGGCCGATTCATTTCCTGATTCTGCTTCAATACCCCGCAAATGCTGATTCCTTTTCGTAACCGTGAAATTATGTTCGGGAATTACATTTTTGCAAAAAGGCCGGTCAGGAACAGAACGTTTTCGCAAAGCCTTCCAAAGTAAAAAATATTAGCAATTACAGTTCATAAATGATTATCCCCTATGAACAAGACTCGAAAAAATCACTTGTTGCTCAAACTAAAAGCGATTGCGCTTACGCTTGTCATAGGGTGTATCCTGCACTCCGGTTCAGCAGTAGCTCAGCCTGATTTTGGATCGGACAAGTCTGCTATCGGATCTGACACCAAAGCCGTATTCAGCGATTTTAACAGATATTTATTTTCATCGAGCGCAATAGGGGTTCCTAAAGGTCATTTTTTCTATAATAATAACATGATTCTTTTAAACTCATTTATCTACGGCGTCACCGATGTTTTTTCCGTTCAGGCCGGATTTTTACCTCCTTTTCTTTTTGGTGATAACATGCCGGTTTTTATAAAACCCGAGCTCAGGTTACCCCTTGAAAACAGCCTTGTTAATTTTTCTATGGGATTTTATGTGTTCGCAGTGTTGGGTAGGTCCACAGACTCACTTCACTATATCTATGGAAAAACAACAATTGGCACTTCTGAATACAACATTTCGGTAAGTCTCGGTTATGCTTCAGCTCATCAAGACGATGGCTTATGGTCCGGAAACACATCCCCGCCGCTGATCGGCATCTTCACTCATCTGAAACTTCATGATCAGTTCAGCTTTGTCTCTGAAAGTTATTTACCCGCCGATACCGATAAATACGCAAACATTCACTTTTCCAATCAATTTTCGTTAACTGCACTGAGATATCATCCAGGGCGGTCAGCTATGGACTTCGGGTTGATGTACCTAACGTCAAGACGGTCCTTCAACACGAATAATATTACACTTAGCCCGTATATCGGCTTCACTATTCTGTTTTAAGTTCGCTGAACTCGGCCGGTTCTTTTTTATTCAGATACTGATACAACACCCTGCGAAGTTCGTCTCTGATTATCGGTTTTGTCAAATAGTCGTCCACTCCGGCCCGGAGGCATCTCTCTTTTTCTTCTTTAACAACTCCGGCAGTAAGGGCAATAACCGGTGTACGTGCCGTTTCCCCTTCCATATCGCGGACTCTGCGGGTAACTTCCACCCCGTCCATCATGGGCATCTGAATATCGAGGAGAACGAGGTCCGGTTTTTCTTGTTCTATGAGCTGAACGGCTTCTTTACCGTTAACGGCAGAACGAATACGGGCTCCGGGCACCATATTTTCAAGCATGATACGGATCAGCTTCATATTCATCTCCACATCCTCGGCCACCAGAATTACGGGTTGTTCTCCATCTATCTC
>PXDL01000468.1 GCA_003566395.1 Balneolia bacterium
AAGCCAGACAGTCTTTGCCGCTCTGAAACGAGTGAAGCAGTTCACTTAGCCCTTTTTTTCGGAAAATGAACTGTATAATTTTCAGCATTACCGGATCATCGTCAACACTAAGGATGGTGGAAAACGTCATGATAGCAAAAACAACAGTGAATCGAGTATGTGGCCGGAAGGATTTAATCAGTTCATACCCTTCCGACGGATAAGGTCCGGGAGTCCCGGATGTGATCGAATTTTTTGGACGCGAAAATTAACAGCGAATAAACAGATTGATAGCCTGATAAGATTGTCTTACTCAAGAAGCTCAGGCAAAATCTTTCCCCACAATGGATTAACAATGAAGAGAAGTTATAAAAAATTTTAATATTTAAAAACTTGAAAAAGAACTTCCACGGTTAAGCTCCCGCGATCGAAAATGGTGATCGGGTTTCAGTGGATAAAAGGCTGACGAGGCCGGCAGGAAAGACTGCAGCGAGATTCCTCCGATTTTCTTAAGCAAGCTTGTTTCACCAATTTCCGGCTCTACGAATGATGACCGGCAGGTCTGAGAATGAGTAATGAACTCTGAAAAAAAATCCATGAATAAAACTCCGGCCCGTTAAAGCAGTTGGGCGTGGAGTTGTCGGATGATTACACTGAAGTTTGAAAAGGTTCGGGGCTGAAGTAATGCAAACCATTTTTGACATGATTGCGTTATCTTGGGCTGCGGCAACGTACTTCTTGCTGCACCAATACATTAATCCAAATGAGCACCGCTACTTATGCCAACATCCGGATTCAGGCTGAAATCCGATTTTAAGCCCGCAGGAGATCAGCCCGCGGCAATCAAAGCATTATCAACCGGACTAACGCAGGGTGAAAAGTTCCAGACGCTGCTTGGAATTACGGGCTCGGGGAAAACCCGCACCATCGCTTCGGTAATAGAACAGGTGAACCGCCCAACGCTGGTCATGAGCCATAACAAAACGCTCGCGGCTCAGCTCTACAGAGAGTTCAGTGATTTTTTTCCTGAAAACTGCGTCGAGTTTTTTATTAGCTATTACGATTACTACCAGCCCGAAGCCTACATCGCCTCCAGCGACAAATACATTGAAAAAGATCTTTCTATCAATGATGAAATTCAGCGCCTGCGCCTGCGTGCTACAAGCTCGCTGCTTTCCGGAAGACGGGATGTGATTATAGTGGCGTCGGTGAGCTGTATTTACGGTATCGGTTCGCCCTCTGAATATGCGAAGCTCATAATCCCGCTTAAAGTGGGTGATATCGTTTCGCGCAACAAACTGCTGTACGATTTTGTGGAGCTGCACTACAACCGAAACGATTACGACTTCAAACGCTCAACCTTCCGTGTTCGCGGCGACGTGGTGGATATTATCCCGGCCTATTCAGAGCATGCGCTGCGCATCGAGTTCTGGGCCGATGAAATCGAGAAACTCTCCATTTTCAATCCCGACACCGGGGATATCATTGAGGATGTGGAGGAGTTTACCATCTATCCGGCATCACACTATGTAACGAGTAAAGACCGGCAGGCAGAAACCATCAAACTGATAGAAGATGAGCTGGACTGGCGGCTTGATGTGCTTCGAAGTGAGGAAAAATTTATCGAAGCCCAGCGGTTGGAACAGCGAACGACATTCGATCTGGAGATGATCAAGGAAATCGGATACTGTCCCGGTATTGAGAATTATTCGCGCTATCTGGCCGGACGCAAACCGGGTGAGCGGCCTTTTTGTCTGATGGATTATTTCCCCGAAGATTATCTGGTTGTAATGGACGAAAGCCATCAGTCGGTTCCGCAGATTGATGCCATGTACGGCGGGGACCGCTCCCGGAAAATGGCGCTGGTGGAACACGGATTCCGGCTCCCCTCGGCAATGGATAACCGTCCGCTTACATTTCAGGAATGGGAAAGTATGATTCATCAGTGCATTTTTGTGAGCGCCACACCCGCCGATTATGAACTGGAGGAATCAGGCGGCTCGTTCGTTGAGCAAATTATACGCCCGACCGGATTGATGGAGCCGAAGGTAGAAATGCGTCCGCTTGATAATCAGATCGACGACCTCATTGATGAAATCCGCAAGGTTACGGCAAAAGGTGAGCGGGTTCTTGTGCTAACGCTTACCAAGCGCATGAGTGAGGAACTCAGCGATTACCTCAAGAATATGGGGGTTCGGGCCGCCTACATGCACAGTGAGCTGGACGCTCTGGAGCGAATCGAGGTGTTGTACCGTTTTCGTAAGGGCGATTTCAACGTGTTGGTGGGGATAAACCTGCTGAGGGAAGGTATCGATATTCCCGAACTCAGCCTGGTGGCGATTCTGGATGCCGACAAAGAAGGGTTTCTGCGATCCGATACGTCCCTCTTTCAGATTGCGGGCCGGGCAGCCCGAAATGTGGAGGGACGCGTAATTTTTTATGCGAACAAAGTTACCAAAAGCATGAAAAAGGTGATGGATGAAATGGAGCGCCGGCGCAAAATACAGCGTGATTATAACGAGAAGCACGGCATCAATCCGCAAACAATTGTTAAAGAGTTGAAGCCGCTGGTTGATCCCGGCCTGATTTCAAGTAAGTCGATTGATCTTGAGGAAGCCTATCCTGAGCAGGAAGCCGTTGAACTGGTGAAAGTTGCCGACGACGGTATTCATTACAGGCCTAATCCGGCCATGAAAGAAGTTGTATTTGAAAACAAACAGGAGTTTATTAATCATCTCACCGAAACCATGAAAACGGCCGCCCGCAACCTTGAGTTTGAAGAAGCGGCCCGCATCAGGGATCAGATTGAGCAGTTTAAAAAAGAGGACTAAAAACTGAATATCTTTCGGTTGAAAAAGGGTTAAAAAACACCGCCCGACTTTGATTTAGAACACCAAAAAAACATGAGCACATACCATTACCTGAAATCTCTGATCAGAGACAAAAATGTAGCCTCAGTGACGCCCAGCTCCGGGTTTACCGTAAAAAAAGCAACCCGGAAAATCGACTTCAGCCGGGATAACATCATTATTGAATACGGTCCGGGTACGGGCGTTTTTGCCGATTATATGCTTGAAAGGATGACGCCCGATTCAAGGCTGATTATGATAGAGCTGAATTCGGGTTTCGCCCAAAAACTCCGGGACATCGGAGACCCGAGGGTTTCGGTTCATGAAGCATCGGCCGAATCGGTGGAAGAAATTGCGGAGAAGCAGGGTGTAAACAGAGCGGATTACATTTTGTCGGGCATTCCCTTTAGTTTTTTGCAGGATGATGTAAAACACGGGATTCTCGCAGCCTCATGCCGCCTGCTGGCCGATGAGGGATATTTCCTCGCTTATCAGACCTCATCGCATCTTAAGAAGGCTTTGCAGCAGCACTTTTCGCAGGTGCACACCACATATGAATTTCGTAATATACCGCCGATGTGCATTTACGAAGCCTGTAAGCAAGATTCGGAAAGCTGAGCCCGAGGTATGGAGCAACAAACCATCATACCGCCGGGAGAGATTATTCAGGCTTACCGAAACGGATACTTTCCGATGGCCGAAAGTGCACGGGCAGATGCTGATGTTTTTTGGTATACGGCCCGGAAAAGGGGGATTATTCCGCTTGAATCTTTTCATATATCAAAGCGATCACTTCGCTATTTTAATTCGTTTGGATACCGGCCTGAACTGGATAAAGCTTTTGAGCACGTAATAGATGGTTGTGCCTCACGCGATTCCACCTGGATCAATCCGGTCATCAAAAACACGTTTTGCGAGTTACACAGGCAAGGTCTTGCCCATTCGGTTGAAGTTTGGAAAGACAGTGAACTGGTAGGAGGTCTTTACGGGATTGCGCTCGGCGGAGCTTTTTTTGCGGAGTCGGTCTTTCAATCGGCGCCGGAAGCTCACAAAGCGGCTATCTATTTTTGCTACCGGCAGTTAAAGCAGCAGCAGTTTGGCTTGTGGGATGTTCAGTTTCATACCCCGCATCTGGAGCAATTCGGATGCACGGAGATTTCAGGGGGACGATACCGAAAACTACTTGCCGGGGCCCTCAGGCTGGATCGCCGTTTTGATGGTCGCAGCGATGAAAACCTAATTTGAATAAAAAAGAATACATGGGGCTTTCAGCCGAAAATCTGATCAAAAATTTCGGGAAACTTCGGGTCCTCGACAATCTGTCGTTTCACTTTTCTTCAGGGACCGTTCTGGGGCTGCTGGGGAATAACGGCGCCGGAAAATCAACCCTGATTCACATCCTGTGCGATCTGATCCGCCCGGATGCCGGAGAGGTGAAAATTTTAGACAAAAGTTATGAAGATGATCCGCTGCAGATTCGGCAGCAGATGGGCGTGCTTCCCGAAAGCGGCCTGCTGAACGGAGACTTGAGCGGGCGTGAGCAAATCGAGTTTACCTCCCTGCTGTACGGTATCCGCCCCGATGACATCAAAGAGCAGGTAGATGCTATGCTGACCTATTTCTTTGACGATAACAGCCTGCTTTCCCGGCGTTGCGGCACCTATTCCACCGGAATGAAAAAAAAGCTGGGGCTGATTCTCGCCTTCATGCACCGCCCGTCTGTTGTATTAATGGATGAACCTTTTTCCGGTCTCGATCCGGCCTCGGCCCGGCTGGTGATCAACTTTCTGAATGCTTACAAGAGAGCCGACCGCACCATGCTCATTTCTTCCCACAATTTGTCGTATGTCCAGAAGGTGGCCACGCATATCGCGGTGCTGCATGAAGGCAGATTCCCGTTTTCCGGCACCAGAGAAGACTTCACTGAAGACGGACAGCAGCAGATTGAACGCTCGCTGTTTGAACTAATTATGCCTCTTGAAAAAGACACGCACGACCTCAAGCGTGTGCTTGCCTGAACTCTATGGCCGAACAGCTTCTCAAACACAAACCATCGACCTTTAAGCTTGGGCTTTTTCTAATAAAAACCAGGCTCCGTCTCATTTTTTCGGGTGATGAAAATACGGCCCTGAATATAGGTCGCGTGTTTTTGGTGTTGTTTTTGATTCTCTATTCCGTACTTGCCGGATTCACCCTGCTTCTGAGTGATCCGGATAGTCTCCGGCTGTTTTATGTAGCTATCATGGGTAGTATCCCGGCCATCATTATTTCAAGCGGCATTTTTCCAGTGTTGAAACTGCCCACGAGCGTAGTTCCGGGTTATGCGCCGGTTCCGTCCCGACAGGCAGGCGTGCTCAACCTGATGTACAACCTCTGTCGCCCAGGAACCATTTACGGACTCATTTTTCTTGTCACTACGTCCGTCATCACCTACAGCATGGGCCCGTGGCTCTTGTTCGACGGTATCCTGCTTATTATAGCTACAAGCTCCCTCGATTTTGCGGTGAAACAAACCATTCTCGCGGTACAGACCAAAGGGTTTAAAGGTTTTCGGTTCCTCCTATTGGTGGGCCTGGTGAATGTGCTCGGGCTGAGCCTCTATTTTGTGATCTATTTTTTCAATCTGCTTTCCGCGCCTGAGCATTTCAGTATGTATCTGCTTTTGTTCACGATAAGCTGTGTCGTCTATTATTCCTACACCATAGAGCTGACCGAAACGCCGGATTCCGACAGCGTTTTTGCATCCGATACCATTATAAACAAACCGGTGAAATCCTTGGGGATGGCGGCCCGGATCGCATATGGTCGCAAACGGTCCACAAGGCCCATGTACACTCTTATTCCCGTTTTTAACGCCCTGATAGCTCTGTACATCTACTATATTTCCGATCCGACCATGAACGTGGTGTTTGCGCTGATGCTCTCTTTCCCTCTGCTGCCGTTTACATACGTTCATAACAACTTCTGGGGATTTTTCAACCAAAACTGGCTGGCACTCAGAATGAGTCCGTCCGGGCCCTCGGTGCGATGGAAACTGTATCTCGGCGCCCTGGGCTTTCCGCTTCTGTTGGATTTTGTGAGCTCTTTTCTTGCTCTCTGGCTGAGCGGAGTTCTGGAAGTGAAACATTTCGTCCTGTATCTGATGCTCGTACCGCCGGTGCTGCTGCTGGGTTACTGGTCGAGTATTCGGTTTCCGCGGAAAGTCAGCGATGTGACGATGGTGCACCAGATGACCTCGTTTAAGAACAATACCTCGGGACTGAGTTCATTTATTATTATTCTGCTTTGCTACGGCCTGAGCTTGCTCGTAATTCTGGGCTATACGATGATAGCGCTGGGCGCTGCCGTCCTTGCCTGTGGAATGGCCGTTTATTTAATCCGGACGGCGGAGCCAGAATCCGATTATCTGCTGGCCGCAAAGCTTTTCAGGTAGTCAACTGAAACAGACGGCCTGCACAATCAGTAAGCCGTTTTCAACAGCAATACATACACCTACACGAATACTAAACAACATGCGACATAAAGGATTGATCAGTACCGCCGTCATTTTTTCACTGGCCGCGCTTATGGCCTGCGGAAGCGCTGAACCTGCATCAGAGGAACGTGCAGCTCAGGAAGAACCGGAAACCACCACCTTGAAGGCCGGCGTTTATCCCCACTATATGGATACAAGCGTGGATCCGGGGGATAATTTTTACCGCTATGTAAACGGCGGATGGCTCGAAGAAACCGAAATTCCCTCCGACCGCTCACGCTACGGCAGCTTTGATGAACTTCGCGAAACAGCCGAAGAGCAGGTACTGGAAATTATCCGGGAAACGGCCGAAGCGAACGCCCCGCAAGGCAGCGACGAGCAAAAAATCGGCGATATGTTCACCTCCTTTATGAATACCGAGCGTATTGAAGAACTTCGACTGCGCCCGCTTGACGATCAGCTGGAGAAGATTGATGCCATTCGCACACACGTGGATTTAGCCCGTCACTGGGGTTATTTGCAGCGTATTCGTGCCGGCGTACCCGTTTCCGTATTTGTAAGTCAGGATGGTGAACAAAGCGATCAGTACATCACATCGGCCAACCAATCCGGCCTGGGCCTTCCCGATCGCGATTTTTATGTAAATGACGATGAACGCTCTCAGGGTCTCCGGGCTGCGTACATGGAATACATCGCTACCATGTGGGAGCTGGCGGAATGGGGCGACGGACAGCAAGCAGCTGCCGAGATCATGGAAATAGAAACGCTCATTGCCGACCGGCACTGGACGCGCGTCGAGAATCGCGACCGCAGGGCTACGTACAATAAAATGAAGGTGGATGAACTTCAGGAATCGGCTCCCGGATTTGCCTGGGTTGAATTTTTAGACCAGGCCGAACTGGGCGATATTGAGGAAATCGTGGTGCGTCAACCATCATATATGACCGGGTTTGCGTCGATGCAGGCTCAGGTGCCGGTCGAAAACTGGCAAACCTATCTGCGTTTCCATCTGCTTCGCAGCGCGGCATCAAACCTCAGCAGTGATTTCGATGAAGCGCATTTTAATTTTTACGGACGCGTGTTGCGTGGTCAGCAGGAGCAGCGTACGCGTGAAAAACGCGCAGTGGCTGCAACCGAAAGCGTTCTTGGGTTTATGGTGGGTCAGTTGTACGTGGATCGCCATTTTCCACAGGAAGCCAGCGACCGCATGGACGAAATGATCGATAATCTTACGGTTGCCTTTGAGCAGTCAATTAAAGAGCTGGAGTGGATGACCGATGAAACCAAAGAAGAAGCCCTTGCCAAACTTTCAACGTTTAATGCCAAAATAGGATATCCGGATGTATGGCGTGATTACGACTGTCTGGAAATTGTTGCCGACGACCTGATCGGAAACCTGAGCCGTGCCGGCGAGTGTGAATACCAGCGAAACATCGGGCGGCTCGGCCAGGAAGTTGATACCGAGGAATGGGGCATGACGCCGCAAACCGTTAACGCATACTACCATCCGTCCATGAACGAAATTGTGTTCCCGGCCGCCATCCTGCAGCCTCCGTTTTTTGATGTGGAAGCCGAAGATGCGGTAAATTACGGCGGAATCGGTGCGGTTATCGGCCACGAGATTTCGCACGGTTTTGATGATCAGGGGCGCCGCTCCGACGGAGACGGAAACCTCAGAGACTGGTGGTCCGAGCAAGATGAAGAGTCCTTCAACGCACTTGCTCAAAAGATGATCGACTTTTACAGTGAGTTCAATCCTATCGACGATATGCACATTAACGGCGCTCTGGCGCTGGGGGAAAATATCGCCGATCTGGGCGGTATGAACGTGGCTTACAGAGCCTACCGCAATTCACTTGACGGAGCCGAAGGACCCGAGATCGACGGCTTTACGGCCGATCAGCGATTCCTCATCGGCTGGGGCCAAATCTGGCGGACCAAGTTCACCGACGAGGCTTTGCGCCAGCAGCTTGTTACCGGGCCGCACTCTCCCGGCAAATACCGCGTACTGGGGATTATTCCGCAGCTTGATGTTTTCTACGAAGCCTTCGGCATCAACCCGGAACATGAGATGTATCGCGCACCCGAAGACCGGATTATTATCTGGTAAGTTCGTTGCCGAATTTGAAAGAGCGTCTTTTTCATCAGAAGAAGGCGCTCTTTTTTTATCACGGGTAAAAAATTTAGCGTGAGCCCGGTCTTGGATTTGACAACAGGATTTTCCGGAGCATTCAGTATACTTCGCTTCTTGGTTCTTCCATCAACTATTAAAAACCATAAGGAACAAGAATGAACAAATCAGAAGCAGGTCAACTTCTCGAAACCTGGATTGAAAACGACAATCTTCGGCATCACTGCCGGATGGTGGCTGAGGCTATGGATGCGTATGCGGAAAAGCTGAACAAGCCGGAGGAGGAGCGTCTTAGCTGGTGGCTGGCGGGGTTGTTGCACGATCTGGACTGGGAAAAGCAGCCGGATGAGCATCCCAATTACGCGCTTGAACATGTTTTTCCCAAAACCGATTTAACTGCGGAAGTTACCGGAGCCATCCGTGCCCATGCCCCGGAGCGAACCGGTAAAGATCCCGAAACCGAAATTGAGCGCTATCTCTATGCCTGCGATGAGTTAAGCGGTTTTATGCATGCGGTTTCCCTCATGCGCCCGAACGGCTTTGAGGGCATGAAAGCAAAATCGGTGACCAAGAAACTGAAGGATAAACGCTTTGCCGCCAACGTAAGCCGCGACGATATTCATAAAGGCGCGGAGTTGATCGGCTCGGCTCTGAACGATCATATTCTGTTTCTGGCCTCCGTGTTTCAAACACGTCCCTGATCACGCATTCACAAACATAAATTCATTTATTCGTTTAGCTAATGACTATAACCCGTAAACATGATAAAAGCCGCGAAGACGTACGCCGTGCTGTGGAAGAAATTGCCGAAGAGATGAAATCCGGCCTCGGCATCACCTATAACTGGGAGGGAGACCGGCTCCGGTTTAAAGGCACCGGCGTTACAGGCGACATCGCCGTAGCAGATGATGAGGTGACGGTTACAGTGAAAAAAAGTTTTTTCGTGCCCGTAAGTGACCGCCAGATTCGCACCTGGGTGGATGAATACTTTGACAAATACCTGTAAATGGAGATTTTCACCGGGCTGTGGAAATCTCAAATGCTGAAAGTTGGTTTTGGGGTAAGAGAAGCGGGGTTACACTTAGAATGAAATGCTGTGCGAACATATGTTTTCAATTTACTATGCTGCATCTACTCCTCTTTGCTGTATGGCACTTTCAAAAAGTCCAGCACTCCAAAATGTTTTTTATTCAGGCTGATAAGCGTCATTTTATTTGAACTTGCCGTAGCTGCAATCAAAGCATCGGCCATCCCCCTAAATCCCCCTTCGCAAGGGGGACTCTTAACCTATTTTATTTCAACAAGATGAGGAATTATTTTTCGGTTTCGTGGCTGTTTTGTCTATTCTATTCAGGTTACCGAAATTGCGAGCGAGTGAAAGAGCAGAAGAAGCTCAATCACCCGGATTTAGAATCGAACTCAGGTTACTGACAAACAGAAACACATTAAATCTATTCGTCCATTTCGATGAATTCGCTACATTTTGCCGGACACCGGTGATTTTTAATGTTGCATTCCATCTATCCCAAACCTGCCTTGTCTGATCAAAACAGTTCTAACCAAACCCCGGGAAGATTATCTCAGCTGATTCCGAAGCCGTCCGGTTTTGCCGGGGTATGGTGATTCTTCAATGTCTTCATCCGTTTCATCAATTTCGATAATGCGATCGGCTTCGGAAGCTCCGGTGGTAGTCTGATGCTCTTCCTGTTCTCGCTTAATTTGAAGGGCGAAATCGGCCAGC
>PXDL01000364.1 GCA_003566395.1 Balneolia bacterium
AATAATCTCGGGTACTTTATCAAAATCCAGAATAGAAAACTCCTCCATAATACTGAAGTCTTCCAGCACGATATCGGCCAGCTCTTTGGAGCGGTTCATGCTCTCGGCAATTTGAAAAGAGACGGTCTGATCAAGAATATCAAGGATGTTTTTAACCTGTTCGGTTTCAAGCAGGGGGGCGCTTACGTTTACGGCTATCACAACATTAGCGCCAAGATTCAGGGCTTCTTCAACCGGAAGATTCCGGACTACGCCACCGTCAATCAAAAGCATATTTTCAAACTGTTTCGGTTTAAACACACTCGGAATGGCTATACTGGCCCGGATGGCTTCTGCTATATATCCATCTTCAAATACCACGATCCCGCCGTTTTCAAGATTGGTAGCCACGCACTTAAAGGGAATGGGGAACTGACTGAAATCCTGATGCCCCGGATACGGCCACGAGAGTTCATTGAGCAGCATCTGAATGCGTTGCCCTGCCACCACTCCGGTTGGAAGAGAAACCGACCGGTCGATGATCGGCAGAGTTACCAAATAAAGGCTGTCCCACTCTTTTTCCTCAACCGGAATATGTCGTCGTCTGATTTCATCGGTAAAGAGGTCGTCCCAGTTCAGTCCGATGGCAAGTTCCTCTATGTAATCCACGCTGTAGCCCATCGCATACAGGCCGCCGATAAGCGCGCCCATACTTGTGCCGGTGATGTAGTCAATCGGCATGCCTACTTCTTCCAGTACCCGGATGACCCCGAGATGGGCAAAGCCTTTAGCTCCGCCACCGCTGAGGGTAAGACCGATTCGGGTATCGGCATCTATTTGGGGAAGCCTGATGATGCTGTCGTCGTCGTTCTCGTCAGAGTTCCCATTCACCTGTTGGGCCGAGGTGCCCTGAACCCATAGAAATGTAACTAAAAATAAGGCTGTAAGAATACTTGAGGCAGATTTCCGGAAACTTCTGAACTGCATGATTATTCTGTAGTTGATACAAGAGAAAGATGAATACGAAGGCTATTTTTCGTTGTCTCCGCCCACAAGATAAGAGTATGCCCGGCCGGATGCTGAAAATAATGAATCGGAAGGTCTTTTATACGGCGTAGTTCTTTAGAATTTCGCTGAGCGCATGGTCGAATTCGGGTGTAATTACCGGGGTGAAGTCCTCTCCGGTAATCAGTTCGTAGAGCTCTTTATATTTATAGAAAATTTCGAGGCGCACCTTGTCGGGAAGATCAGGCATCATCTGACCCGCTTCTCCCATAAATTGGTTCGACCTGAGCCAGTCGCGCAAATACTCTTTTGAAAGTTGTACAGGTTCGCGCCCTTCCTGTGCAAGTGCCCGGAACGAGTCGGCGTAGTAATAGCGTGAGGAATCCGGGGTATGCACTTCGTCAATGAGCATCAGCTTGCCGTCGAGGTAGCCGAATTCGTACTTGGTATCGGCCAGAATAAGCCCCCGTTCGGCGGCAATGTCGGTTCCGCGCTGAAACAGGCGTTTAGCGACGCCGGTGATTTCGGCCCACTGTTCTTTACTCAACAGCCCCCGACGGATAATCTCTTCGTGGGCAATATCTTCATCATGGCCTTGAGCTTCCTTGGTGGTAGGGGTGAGGATCGGCTCGGGGAACGGCTCGTACTGTTTCATGTTCTCCGGCATTGGTTGGCCGCACAGAACGCGCTTCCCTTTACTGTATTCGCGCCAGGCGTGGCCGGCAAGATAACCGCGGACAACCACTTCAACCGGAACAGGCTTGCATTCATGCGCAATAGTGATGTTAGGATGGGGCACATCAATAATATGAGTCGGAACAATATCCCCGACGCGCCGCATGGAAAAGGCAGCCAGCAGATTCAGAATTTGTCCTTTACAGGGAATAGACTGGGCCAGAATATGGTCGTAGGCCGAAATTCGGTCGGTAACAACAATCGCCAGTTTGTTTCCTTTCAGGCGGTACACATCACGAACTTTCCCGCGATCCGGGGCCGGATATCCTTTGGCGGAGGTAAGTGTAATGCAGAAATCGAGCAGCCTGGACGGGTTCAAGAGCGTTGCCGGGTAGATTTACGTTCAACGAGTTCGGGTTCGATTACCGTCTGTTTTACCTTGATGGTGTTGTCTTTGTACCGCTCCGAAAGCCGCTGTATGGCTCTGATGCCCACATCGTACATAATCTGATCCATGGTGGTGATATTCAGGAATTTTGAAATTTTGATATTGTCGTATCCCATCACCCCGATGTCGTCGGGCACCTTCATGCCGAGTTCCTGAAGTGCGTGTATGGCCCCGATCGCCTGCGTATCGTTCGAACAAAACAGCGCATCGGGAAAAGCATCCCGGTCCTTTAGAATTTTGACGGCTTCGTAACCGGCTTCTTCACTAAATCCGGCGTGTTTTCGGGTTATGCCGGTTACCATGTACTTGTCATCAAGATCGATGCCGGACTCTTTCAGAGCCATTCTGAATCCGCGCTCTCGTTCATCCGATACCCTGGATTTGGTGTGCGAACGGATCATACCGATATCTTTATAACCCATTTTCACCAAATGCTGCCCCGCCTTGTATCCGCCTTTGTAGTTATCCCAGTAAAAATAATCGTAGGAAGGATGATTCGACCCTACCAGAATAACCGGGATGTCATAGTCGGTCAGCCGCTTATGCACGGGTTCGGTGATATCGATTGAAAAAATGACCAACCCGTCAGGAATACCGCGATCCACGAAACGTTTGAAATTTTCCTCAGGATCTTCAGAGCCGGTATTATATATAATGAAATCAAGATCAAGCTTGCTGATTTCATCTTTTACCCCTTTAAGTACTTCATTGAAAAAGGGCGTGGTGAAGGTAGGAACGGCTACGGCAATAATCTGAGGCTGCCGTTTAGCCAGCATGCGGGCGCTAACCTGTGGATAAAAATCCAGCTTTTCAATAGCCGCTTTAACCTTGGTCTTGGTTTCTTCTGAAACGTAGGGTGATTCATTAAGTACTCTTGAAACCGTGGATATAGCGACACCAGCCTCTTTCGCTACATCATAAATTGTGATTTTTTTTCCCATAAATATGGAGCCAAATAACTACTGAATAATGTTGAAATATAAAAAACTGAAGAAAGAATTAGCAGAACTGATTGGATGTTCATCATGCATCACATCACACGTAAGAAATTTCCGAATAAATAATCAGTACTACGGTTTTCTATATGCGATAGTGATGAATGCACAATAATTCCCGGTTTATGATTCGTTCCCGACCTCATCAATACTAATAGAAGACTTACCAAAATCATTGTTTTTCCGTCTTCTGCCTTGTCATTGATAATGAAAACCCCGAAAAGCGGGGGATACTGCGGTTTCATTTTTCACAGGCGTTGAGTACGAAAACAATCTCTGAATAATCAAAGCCTTCTACTACCACAATATCTGCATAATTACACAATAACAACTTAAATTAAGCAATATCAGGTATAATTCAAGCAGTAAATTTAACCTAATCGTATTACGGCATTATTATCTTTAGACGATATTGATGAATGGATTAAAAAAGTTAGTTAGCCTGCCGGATAGTTTGTTATGAGTTTCAGGAAGTTCGGAAATATGCCTGCTTTTGCCGAAGATAAAAGTTGTACGTGCTTTTATGTAAGCGGCAGCGAATAGTGCGTATTCACAACTTTTTGGAGCAAGATTTAACCCGTATCGCTGCCTGCGGCCGCTACACGCTCCCGGTGAAAAAAATTTCCTGATTATTTTTACAGAAAAGCTTTTCCATCCTTGAAATTTTAGGTTAATTAGGATGATGGGTTTGCATTTTTCACCCAGGATAAGATTTTCCGATTCACGTATCCTTGCACGACGTAAGCATCTGTTAATCTGATAGTTGGTATTGTAAGACCTGGTCGGAAGCAGGGGTTGCTTTACGTTACTTTGGCGGGACTACGTGCACCTTCATTCGTTTCACAGAGCGATTCGAGGAACGATTGACGTCTATCATGAATTATCGATTGTATTCGGAAACAGTTCAAAAACTTTTTTCTACCTCCCCATAGCAGCATTTTTTATGAATTACATCCTAAAGCTTCCTTATGCGTTAATTCGTCCGGTCTATGAGCGGACGCATTTTCATACGGCTGTAATTGATGAAATTAGCCGGGACGAGCTGCGTCAGGCGTATCGCCACTGCCGTCAGATTACAAGAGAGTATGCCAAAACGTTTTACATGGCAACCCGGCTGCTTCCAAACAAAAAACAGCGCTCCATATTTGCTATTTATGCAATGTGCAGGCATATCGATGATTTGGTAGATGAAGCTGAGGATCTCGTTCTTCAAAAGAAACTGGACAGCCGCCAAATTCCGGTGATGCTCGATCAGTGGAAATCTCATCTCATCCGAACTTACAACGGCGAACAAATAGATCATCCGGTCCTCACGGCTTTATCCGACGTGTTGAAAGAGTACAACCTGCCTATTGAACTTCCTTTCCAGCTTATGGACGGCGTTTGTATGGACCTCACCAAAAAGCGCTACGAAACGTTCGAAGAACTCTACGAATACAGCTATAAAGTAGCTTCGGTAGTGGGGTTGATGGTAAGCGAAGTTTTCGGGTATGATGATGAAAAAGCCCTTGATCATGCAGTTCAGCTGGGAATTGCCATGCAGCTGACCAATATTTTGCGCGATGTGGGCGAAGACCTCAAACGGGGTCGTATCTATTTACCTCAGGACGAGCTCCGGAAGTTCGGAATCAGCGAGCAGGACCTGTTCGATCATAAAATTGATGATAAATTCCGGGATTTTATGGAATTCCAAATTCAGCGCGCCGAGCAATACTACAGCGATGCCGACCCCGGAATCCCCATGCTTTCCAGCGACAGCCATTATCCCGTGGCAATGGCCCGGTTGAATTACAGCAAAATACTTCAGCGAATCCGGGATAACGACTACCAGGTATTTACACACAGAGCCTTTCTTTCAACCACCGAAAAGCTTTCCATCATACCGAGAATCTGGTGGAAAAAGCGCCGCACCTGATTTTAATTATCTCATCCTGAAAAAGCGCTTTTTTGATGTTTTCTGACTGATTTTATTCCTATAATCCAAGTACACTATATACACGTCAGTCAATCAACCAGCTTAATGTACCAAATTCCTGAGGCTACTTCATGATGAAGAAAGACAGCAGAGCATGGAACAGCCCGAGCATGGGCGAAAAGGTGAAGGTGAATACCTACGGCACTTCAGGCACGCCGATATTATTTTTCAATTCAGATTGTGATAAAACCGGTAATGACCTGAAATTCCTGGACAGCATCAGATTCCAGCTCGATGAAGGCCTTAATATGGCTTTTACCGTACAAAAACCCGATTATAAACTCATTTTTGATGAATCGGTGGATCCGCGCAAACGCCTGATTCACTACCTGCATCTCGAAAGTTTTATTATTGATGAAGTAGTACCCCGGATGATAAGTGAAACGGGCCGGGATTTCATTATTGTCTCCGGAGTGGGCGACGGCGGCTACCTGGCCATAAATATGATGCTCAAGCATCCGACCAAATTTCACAAATGTATTACCGTGTGCGGAAAATACGACATGCGCCCGTGGTTCGACGGCTCGGAAGACGAAGATTTTTACTACAACAACCCGATTGAGTTTTTGCCAAACCTCACCGATGAAACGTTTCTTTCAGGGCTTCGCGGAAGCGATATACGTCTGATTACACACATAGACGACCCTAACACCGAACAAGCCGATACCATTAGTGATTTCCTCCATTCCCGTCAGGTAGATCATGTGCTGGATGTATGGGGTAGCGAGCGCTCTTTTGATGCGGAAACACTTAAAGAAATGTATGCCAAGCATATTCCGTGATGCTTCGGGTTCTCCTTTAAGCCGAAAATTCGGTATAATAACGCCGGCCGGACTGATTCTCCGGATTTTATCTCTGTGATTAAATTCCGGGATATTTTTTAGTTCCGGAACACCTAAGAACACACTGAAAATTCAGCTTATGGGCAGGAAGATTTCCAAGGTATTAATTGCGAACAGAGCCGAAATTGCCGTACGGGTAATTCGCTCGTGCCGGCATCTCGGCATATCAACGGTAGCCATTTACTCTGATGTGGACGCAGGCATGCCGCACGTGCTTTTAGCCGACGAAAGCGTTTGCGTGGGTGAGGCTCCGTCATCTAAAAGCTATCTGCGCATGGACCGCATCATTGAGGCGGCCAAAGAAACCGGCGCAGACGCCATCCATCCCGGCTACGGATTTTTGAGTGAAAACGCCGCTTTTGCCCGAAAGTGCAGGGAAGCCGGCATCATATTTATCGGCCCTTCACCCGAGGCCATAGAGGCGATGGGTGATAAAACCAAGGCGCGCGAACTTATGGAGGCCAACCACGTGCCCTTACCGCCCGGAACAGCTTCAGCATTGAAAGATATTGCCGAAGCAGAGAAAATTGCCGAAGAAATCGGTTATCCGGTAATGGTGAAAGCCGCGGCCGGAGGCGGGGGTAAAGGGATGCGCATTATCTATAAAAAAGAAGATTTCAAAGCAGGCATCCGCACCGCTAAGTCAGAAGCTATGAGCGCCTTCGGAGACGACCGTGTGTATGTTGAAAAGTATCTCGAAAATCCGCGCCATATTGAATTTCAGATTATAGCCGATGAACATGGAAACGTGCTTCACGCCTTCGACCGGGAGTGCTCGGTGCAACGCCGCCATCAGAAAGTGATAGAAGAAGCTCCGAGTCCGTTTCTGGACGACAAAATGCGCAGCGAAATGGCGGAGGTAGCCGTTCGCGCTGCCAAAAGCTGTAATTATACAGGGGCCGGTACCATCGAATTTTTGGCCGACAAGCACCGTAATTTCTACTTTCTGGAGATGAATACCCGTCTTCAGGTGGAGCATCCCGTAACCGAATGCATAACCGGACTTGATTTGGTGGCACTCCAGATTCATGTAGCTGAAGGAAAGCCGCTACCTTTTAAACAGCAGGATTTACGCATACAGGGTCATGCCATAGAATGCCGGATATGCGCCGAAGATCCGGAGGAAAACTTCATGCCGAGCACGGGAAGCCTCAAACGTTTTCATATTCCGTCGGGAATCGGTGTCAGGGTGGATGCAGGTATCGAAGCGGGACAAAAAGTAACCATCAACTATGATCCCCTGCTGGCCAAGCTGGTGACATGGGGAAGTTCACGGGATGAAGCCATACGGCGTATGAAAATCGCCCTTGAAGAGTATCAGGTGGATGGCTGCCGTACCACTATCCCGTTTTGCAGCTTCGCGATGGAGCACCCGGTATTTCAGTCCGGTGAGTACGACACCCATTTTATAGGTCAGTATTATCAGCCTGACGGGACCGGGCATTCCGGGGATGATGAAGCCCATCTTGCTGCGGCGCTGTTGTTTAACGAATTTTCAGGAGCACAGAATGAAAACGGCCGGCCTTCCGCCGAAACCGTTGAACCACACATGCAATCTATGTGGTGGAGAAACCGTCGCTGATATGAATGCCCGCAAGACGTCAGGCAACAAAACATCGCCGCTTTTTGATGAACTGGCCGCTCTGCAAACCGAGCAGTCCAATCCGGAAAGTTTGCATATCGATACGGCCACGCCCCTTGAGATAGCCCGTTTGATGAATCGCGGTGATGAATCCGTCGCCCGTTCTGTGGGGAAAAGGGTGGAAGCCATAGCTGAAGGCATCACCCTTATAACAACAGCTTTTCGAAACGGCGGCAGACTTTTTTATGCCGGTTCGGGCACCAGCGGCAGACTCGGCATTCTGGATGCGTCCGAATGTCCGCCCACATTCGGAACCGAAGCTTCTATGGTGCAGGGATTGATCGCGGGCGGCCCCGAAGCGGTGTTCAGAGCGAAGGAAGGCGCCGAGGATAAACCGGAAAACGGAGCCGAAGATATAAGAAATGCGGGCGTAAACAGTCACGATGTTGTGTGCGGGCTTACTGCAAGCGGCCGAACACCTTACGTGTTGGGCGCCCTTGAAGAAGCCGGAAAAGCAGGTGCCGTTACGATTCTTATATGCTGCGTGGATGCCGGAAAACGTCAGCCGGGACCTGCTCCTGATCTTATTATTGATGTGCCTGTGGGGCCGGAGATTATTGCCGGAAGTACACGCCTTAAAAGCGGAACGGCACAGAAAATGGTGTGCAATATGCTCACCACCGGCGCGATGATCCGGTTGGGGAAAGTCTATCAAAATGTGATGGTGGATCTGCAGCTTACCAATCAAAAACTGCATGAGCGGGCGCGGCGCATCCTGATGCAGCTCGGAAAGGTTGAATATGAGCAGGCTTGTGATTTGCTCCGGGATTCGGGTAATCACGTTAAAACGGCGCTTATTATGGCGTTGGCCGGTGTTTCAGCCGCTAAAGCCGGGCAGCTTCTGCAGGATCACGACGGGTTCATCAGGCCGGCACTCGAACAGTTAGAATCAGATCGATTATGAATTACATTCTAAGCGCACTTTTATGGACAGCCTACGGTTTGTCGTTCGTTATTTCATTTTTCGTGGCTTTGATTGTCCGGATCTTTACGTTTCCGTTTGATCCCTACAACCGGTTTCCGAACGCCGTAATGATTTTTTTCGGCAAGTCTATTCTGGTGCTGAATCCGATGTGGAAACGGCATTACAGTGGACTGGAGCATTTAAAAGACGAGGCGCCGGGGTTCATCCGTGTAGCCAATCATCAGAGTTTTCTGGATATGCCGTTTATCGCCACGCTGCCGACCAACATGAAATGGGTTTCCAAAAAAGAGCTATTTAGAATTCCTATTGTGGGATGGCTGATGTACCTGGCCGGACATATTTCGGTTGATCGAGGTTCACGTGAAGCTGCCAAATCACTGCTCAAAATGAATGCACCCATCGAGGACGGTATGAGCGTAATGATGTTTCCCGAAGGCACGCGTTCCCGGGACGGCAACATAAAGCCGTTCAAAAAAGGTGCCTTTCATGCTTCAATGGACAACGGATTCCGTATCCAGCCGATAGTGATTGAAGGCACGTTCCCCTGCATTAAACCCGATACCTGGGTGATGAATCTGCGTGGAAATCTTTATGTGTCGGTGCTTGAACCGGTTGATCCGGCAGCATTTGACTCTGTGAACAGCCTTAAAGATCACGTTTACACCCTTATTTCGGAAGAACGGGAGCGCCTGAAACAGCTTGCTCAGCATAAACGATAAGCCGGGCGCTGTGCGTTAGTGTTCACTCTATGAACCGTTCACTGATCACCTACCACAACGATATACTGGCTGCACTGGCGTTTGTACTGCTCATTGCCCTGCTGATGTTTCGTTTTGTAACCTGGACGCCCGAGTCCGAGCCGCTGCAAGCGATCAGCTTCGATGATATTTCCATCGACGAGGTTTCGATTACCAGACAGCAGCCGTCCCGCCCGCCTCCGCCGCCAAGGCCCAGCATACAGCCACCGGTGATTGGTGATGATGTACTCGATGATGAGCCTGACTGGAGCAATCTTCAGCCCGATGCTTCCCGCTTCGAATCCATGCCTGAGGGAGATTTTGATGGCGAAACCGGAGTAGTAGATCAGCCTGACCGCCCCGCACGTGTGCGGCGCATAGTAGAAGCCGTAACCCCGGACGCGGCCCGGAATCTGGATTATCGCGTAGAAATTCAGGTCACTTTGCTGGTTAACGCAGAGGGCAGGGTGGAGGAAGTCTCGGTTTCATCCATTTACACCATAGACGAAGAGGGAAACCGCACCCGTGTGGAATCTGTGGAGCACGGATTGATTGAGGAAACGGTAAGGGCGGCGAGCCGATGGTTGTTCATCCCGGCCCTCCACAACGGAGAAAACGTAGCAAGCTGGTCCACCCATCGTTTTACGTTTTGACCTCCGTTCGATTACCCGCTTTACAGAGAACAGTATCAGTAAACAGTATCAGTGGTCAGTGTCAGTAAACAGTCTGAAGGAATAAATAGTAGCTTGAGTTTGAGATCTCACTAATTTTCTTTGTGAAAATTCCATTCAACATTCAAAATTCACCATTGGAGCGAAGCGGCCCCTCCGCACATATATTTTTCATATAGCGCGAATTCCGGTATTTTGAGGGTATGAAGAAATTCGTTCTTAAACGACAAGAGCCCGTCAGA
>PXDL01000318.1 GCA_003566395.1 Balneolia bacterium
CCGACCGGTAGCTCCTACACCGGAGAAGAGCTGCTTGCCCTTGCAGAGGTTCTGCGTGAACATCCCAATGTTGTGGTGCTTTCGGATGAAATCTATGAGTACATAGTTTTCGACGGCAGGCACGTATCTATGCTGAATGTTGCCCCCTGTATGAAAGACCGGTTCATTCTGGTGAATGGCTTTTCCAAAGGCTTTGCCATGACGGGATGGCGGCTGGGATATATTGCCGCGCCTCAATCTATCGCAGCGGGCGTTGGTAAAATTCAGAGTCAGGAAACATCGGCACCGAGCACGATATCACAAAAAGCCGGAGAAGCCGCTTATACCATGACTGAAGAATCTGCCCGGGCCGTATCAAAAATGCTTGAAGCTTTCAGAGAGCGGCGCGACTATTTTGTTGATGCGCTCAAAAACATCCCCGGCGTGGAATGCTTTACCCCGGGCGGGGCATTTTATGCCTTTCCGAATATTAAAACCTATCTGGGCCGCAAAACACCGGACGGAACCGTGATTGAAACGAGTACGGATTTATGCATGTATCTGCTTGAGCACCATGGTTTGGCGATTGTGCCGGGTGACGCATTTGGAGAACCCGACGGCGTGCGCTTAAGCTATTCAGCTTCCATGGAAATGCTGCGTGAAGGCATCAGGCGATTTGAGAAAGGGTTACTCGCGCTTGAAGAATAATTACTGACTAAGGAAAGTAAAAAAGTCAGTATCGGACTTACCGGTCTGATATGGCACATTTTTTGTAGAACACTGTAGCATCAGATACAGAAAACATCACACTTATTTTTTTAGCGTATGCCAACATATGAATACCTGCGTGAGGACGGGACCCGGTTTGAATTCCTCCAGAAGATGTCCGACAGCCCGCTGACCCGATGCCCTGAAACAGGCCAAACCGTTAAACGAGTGATTTCAGGCGGAACGGGGGTAATTTACAAGGGTACGGGCTTCTACAATACGGATTATAAAAAACAGAGCGGCAACGGTTCGTCTGATGCATCGGCGGAAAAGCAGACTCCTGCCGCGTCGTCGGAGACCGCTGATACCAAACCGGGGAGTGAGACAGGCGGAAAAACTGACAATTAATGGAGATTCTCCGACGTATCGTATAATGTGCAGTGCGGCGTAGCGTTAGAGAGAGGTGATTTGATGACTTTTTTTATCATTTAAATTGTCTTTATTTTACGTTACTCTGCAAGGTGGAACTAAAACAAGACGTTAAAAACCTGAGATTCTTTCCGATAGCGCCGGGAACGACTGATGCGCCCTACTGCTATACGTGTATTTATTGCAGATCGGCTGGGTAAAGTATCTGGATACCACAAGAGGTGTTGGTTTTGTAAGGTCTTTGAATGATTCGATACGATTTATTTTGATGTCCAAGAATAAAGAGCGCACAACGGAATACAAAGAAGCTTTGGAATTGTTTGTAAGCTATTGGGGAGAAATGTCTTCCGAATGGGGTATTAACAAAACCATGTCGCAGATTTATGCGTTGTTGTTTGCAGAGCCCGAACCCATAGATACAGACACCATCATGAAGGTGTTGAATATCAGCAGAGGAAATGCCAATATGAATGTGCGCAATCTGATGCAGTGGGGTTTGGTTCATAAAGTTCATATTCCGGGCAAGCGCAAAGATTTCTTCACCTCCGAAAAAGACTTATGGACCACTGCCGCCCGGATAATCGGTGAACGGCAGAAACGCGAAATAAGCCCCATCAAAAAAACGCTGAACAAGTGCCGCGATATTCTTGAACACAATGAGGATGATGCCGCCGAAGTGGAGCATTTCAAGCAGCGCCTCGAGAGTTTTTCGGAGTTTCTTCAGCTGTTCAATGATTTTTCCGAGGCCGTCCTTCCTTATATATCCGAGAAAAATGTGGACCAGATAAAAGGCATTGTTGATATGGCCAAGATGTACAAACTTCAGCAAGAGCAGGAACAAGCCAAAGAAAAAGAACTCGAAGCCCTGAAATAATCCGGTCGCGCCCGGATCTACGTTGTTGTCATTTATGGATAAACCAACCGCCCCCCACATTCAGCTCGGCCGCAAAGGTGAAGACCTTGCCGCGGCGTGGCTCGAATCACATGAAATCCGCGTTCTTGAGCGGAATTACCATTTCGAAAAAGCCGAAGTTGATATCATTGCCTATAACGGCAAACAGATTATCTTTGCAGAGGTGAAAACCAGAACCGACAACCGGTTTTCAGAACCGGAAGATGCTGTTAATGATGACAAAAAAAAATCGCTGATGAAAGTGGCCGGCGCCTGGCTGTATGAACGCAAAATGGAAGGCGCCCCGGTACGCTTCGATATTATTTCCGTTCTTTTAAAGCCGGGTGATGCCGACCCGGAAATTAAACATTTTGAAGGCGCGTTCTGGTACCTGTAGCACTTCAGTTTCTTTTTGACCTGTTAATTTTTTCTGTTGTATGAAACTCCCCTACGCTTTCGCGAAACGTTTTGTAGCCGGTGAATCCCTCGATCAGGCGGTTCCCAAAGTGGCCGCCCTCAATGAGGCAGGCATCAAGGTAACTCTTGATCTGCTGGGTGAAAATGTAAAAGACCGCACCACCGCCGACGAAACTCTGAGTCATTATATCGAGCTGCTTCAGGGCATCAGCGAGCAGGGCATCGACTCAACCATCTCCATAAAACTTACCATGCTTGGGCTGGATATCGACCGGGATTACTGCCGGGATAATCTCTTCAAGCTGCTTGATGTAGCCCGAAAGCACGATCAGTTTGTGCGTATTGATATGGAAGGAACCGATTACACCGAAGTTACCATCGGTCTGTTTAAAGAAGCCTTCAAAGTATATGGCAAGCACGTAGGCATCGTGATACAAGCGTATTTGCATCGCACAAAAAAAGATGTAGAGGAACTTGCTTCTCTCGGTGCCGATGTTCGTTTGTGCAAGGGAGCATATAAAGAACCCGAAAGGCTCGCCCTGCAGAAAATGAGTGATATACGTGCCGCATATAAAGAGTACGCCGCCGTGTTGTTAGACAATACCATCTATCCGAGAATAGCTACCCACGACGACGAGCTGATTGAATGGGTGAAAACCTACACTACCGAAAAGGGGATCGGAAAATCAAGGTTTGAGTTTCAGATGCTGTACGGCCTCAGACTGGAAACCTGCAAAGAACTGGCCGCTCAGGGGTATAATGTGAGGATCTATGTTCCCTATGGCACCATGTGGGTCCCCTACTTTACAAGACGCCTGAAAGAGCGCAAAGAGAATATCTGGTTTGTTTTAACCACCATGTTCCAGAAATAGGATAGGAATTCTGATGAATCGCGGCCTGATGTGGTGGATGCTTGCGGCCTTGCTTTACGGCACGGTCCTGGCATTCATTCCGCTGCTGCGTGAACTGCACTTCCTTTCTGCCGCGCTTACGGCCTTACTGTCCGCGTTTGCCTCGGGCTGGATCGCAGCAGGGCAAACATTTCGGGCCAAACCCACCTCGGGTGTGCGCCTGCTGGCAGCAATTTTGCTCGTTGTATCGGCCCCGGCCCTTCCACTTATTATAAGCGGAATTTTCCGGGGATGTCTTTCCGGCGACGGGCTTGCGTACTGGCTGCTTATCCCCGCACCTTCCGCCATTTTAGGTTTTGCCCTCGGCCGCTATTTCAGCTTTCAGACGCGCTATTCCCGCCTTTGGACCATCTCGGTTCTGGTGATCCTCGGCTTCGGATTACTTCTTTGGGAATTATTTAACTATCCGCAGGTCTATTTCCATAACCATGTCTGGGGCTACTGGCCCGGACCGGTGTACGACGACATCGTTGAGTTGAATCCGGCTGTTATCCTTTTTCGGTTTATTACCCTGCTTTGGGCTGCTCTTTTTTGGTTAATGCCTTTTGTCAGGAATCGTAAAGGGGTTCGATTTCCGGTAGTACTTGTGCTGGCGGCTCTTATGCTAAGCTATCTGAATATGGGGCGGGCCGGAATTCTTTCCTCCGAATCCCTTTTGCAGCAGGTACTTGGCAACAAAATCGAAACCGAACATTCAATAATCTATTACGACCGATCCCTCCCGGATGATGACGCCCTGTGGATTGGCAGGCTGCACGATTTTCACATTACGGAACTGGCCGCCCGGCTTGAAATTGATACGGCCGAACTTGATCCGGTCCATACGTATCTGTACAGAGACCGATGGCAGAAAAAACGGTTGACGGGCGCTGGAGGAACCGTATATGTTCCTGTCTGGCAGCGGAACGGGCAGATTCATATACAGCGGGATGCCGTAGAGCGCGTACTGCGGCACGAGCTGGTTCATGTGCTGGCAAGAGAGTTCGGAATGCCGGTGGTTAACGCAAGTCCTAACATCGCGCTTGTGGAGGGTCTGGCGGTTGCGCTTCAAAGCGAGCGCTATACATCAGGAACCCTGCATCAGATTGTTGCGGCTCAGGACAGCCTGCCCGGTGTGCAAAAAATGAATCGCCTTATGGGCCCGGCCGGATTTTATGCCATGAGCGGTCCGCTGAGCTACGCCCTTGCCGGGTCGTTTACCGAATGGCTGCTTCAGGAATACGATGTTGAACTTTTCAGGAAAGCCTACGCCACGGGACGAATCCGGACCGCATATCCCGTACCTTTCGGGGAGCTTGTTGACGGGTGGCATCAATTTTTGCGAACCGTTGAAACCGATACGGTTCAGGCCGGTATTTCAGACAGGGTTTTTTCGGCACCCGGCATTGCGGAAAAAACGTGCGTTTTCCATCCGGATAGAGCCGGGCGGCTGTATGATCAGGCTGAAATGCTTATTCAAAGAGGGCGGAAAGAGGAAGCTTTCAGGTTGCTCGCTGAATTCGTGAACGGCGGAGATAATGTGCCCGAACATATTCTTCGCTTGTGGGTCCGTCTGGCTCTTGAGCTGGAGGAAGCCGAACAAGTCCTGAAGAAGTTTGAGTCCGTCCCCCGTGAGCGGGATGCCTTTTCGACATCCCTTATCTATTTAGTGGCGGATGCATACTTTTTGTCAGGAGAGGAATCAACTGCGTTACTTTGGTTAGGTGATGCAGGTCAAAACAGCCGACTTCATAAACTCCGCACCGACAGGAATCTCAGGCTTCCATACCTAAAAATGGAATACGGCTTGTTTACAGGGCCGACCGACGCACTTTCCGCAGAGCTGACGCCCTGGCTGCTGCGCTTTTGCATCCGGTTTGATCAGCAGCAGCAATGCGACGTTTCTGAGTTTGAGCAGCATGACGACGAATTAAGACGGTTTTATCCGGTCTATGAGACATGGATCATGGAATTAATAAAAACGGATCGGTCGGATGAGGCCGGAAAGTGGATAGGTATGCTCGAGAACCAGCTGAACGATCCTGTCTCTGATCGGGCCAGAAGCAAGCGCATCAATGAGTTGAGACGTATAAAGGAATTTGCAAATTAGCGGGTTAAACAAATAATTAATTTTTTTAATGAAAATTTTTTAATAATTTAATTCCGAGGTTTTTGAAGCGAATACAGCACCTGGAATTATTTGAAAACAACAAAACTTATATTGTTCCTCGCTTCATTGTCTTTGTTTGCATCGCTGCTATTTTCTGAAGTAAACGGACAGCATTTCATTCCGTTAACTACAGATTATCATGTGGTGACCTACCAGAGCCAGGACGGGCTCCCGACAAATCTTACGAAGTCGGTTATCAAAGATGATGAAGGGTTTGTCTGGTTTGCCACCGACGCGGGAATTGTGCGTTATGACGGCAAGAATATGGTTCATTACGAGGACCGGCTTGTATCGGTCTACCCGAAAGGTTTTTTCAAAACTTCGGACGGAGATCTGCTCATTTATCACGACGACGGTATTTCGCGGGTTGAATATCATACCGCCCGTATGCTTGAGCTTTCCGTGGTAGAGAGAGGCGGAGGCAGTACAGGCCCGTATAACCTGAATTTTCCCAAATCGATGTATGAAGACCGAAACGGGATTTTATGGGTTGGTGAAATTTATTCCGTTGCAGCTCTTCATGAGGGCGAAATATACCGGTACTTTCTGCCCGATCGCTATCGTACGTCCAGTTTTATACGCTCTTTTGAATTCGCCGAAGACAAGCATGGAACACTTCTGGTATCGTCTCAGCAGAGCGGGATTTTCTATCCCGGAAAAGATCGCGAGTTTAGATTAATTGAAGGATCGGAGGCTCTGGGTACGGTCAATTCCTTAATATATGAGCCGGTAACCGAAAAAATCTGGGCGGGAACAGCAACCGGAATTCATGCTGTACAAGCAATCTATGATTCTTTCGGTAATATCTCGGGTTTTGACTTCGAACAGATTACATCAATTCCCAACATTTCCAAGCTGACCACCGACGGCTCGGGAATAGTTTATGCCGGAGGATGGAGAAATGAAGATGCGGGTCTAATGCGTCTTACTATTTATAATGAAGACTCGATTGAAATCAGACGTATTCAGGCCCACACGCTCAATTCCATAAATGATATCCGCCTGACGGGGAACGGACAGCTCTGGACGGCCACCGATGAAGGGATTGCATTTCTGAACCGGACTTTCTTCAGCAAAGTGCCGGTAATGCAGGATCGTAATTTCGTACAGTCTGTCACCCGGAAACCCGGCTCGGACACCTTCTTTTTTACCGATGCATCCAAAGTTTATGAGGTGACCCATTCGCCTTCCGGATACGATGTCAGAACCCGCTTTACCAATCCGGAGATCGATGATATTTTAAGCGTGACGGCAACGAGTAAGGGAATCTGGTTCTCCACATCGCGGGGGCGGAAATACTTTCTCGAGCACGGCCGGCCGAATGAAGATGTGATTCGATTGAAAAGCAACGGGGATAACGAAACGGCGATATTTTTCAGCTTTACCGACAGTGAAAACACTGTTTGGTACACGGCTTACAATCAGGCGATAATCGGTAGATATGACGCCGGCCTCAACCATACATACTTCAGCGAAGATGAAGGCATAGATCAGTACATTTCGGTAATTCGTCAGGCTCCGGACGGTACGATCTACGCCGCAAGTTCGGGTAAAAATAAACTGTATCGCTACGACAGGCAGGCTGACCGGTTCAGGGCCATGCCTGATTTCACAGAAGAAAATCGCAACTACTTTGAGCAGTTAATAATCCACGATATTTCAGTGAAAGAAAACGGCAATGTACTAATTGCGACCAACCGCGGACTTGCGGTGTACGAAACCGAGTCGGCAACGTACAGCCGGTATTTACTGAACGAAGAAATTGATTACGAATACATAAAAAGCCTTTTGTATCAGCCGGAAGGTTACATTTGGGTAGGAACCGATAAAGGGCTGTTTGTCTATTCGGTTAAAGATGACTTGATTAGTCTTTATGATGAAACAAGTGGAGGGCTGCCGTCCCGAACACTCGCATACCGCGGACTCATAGAAAGCAAAAACAAAAATATATGGGTGGCGACATCGGCCGGAGTGGGGCGGTCTGAAGAAAGCTTCAGAATGAAAACCACGCCAAGGCCTGTAATTACCAGCGTTATTCTGAACGATGAATTCAAGAATCCCGATGATACCGCAACCCCGCTTGAAGTCGCGTATAATTCACTGCTTAGTATTCATTTCGCAAGCCTTTCTTATCCGGCCTCTCGTATCAGGTACGAGTACAGGCTCAATAAAGAAGATTCATGGCAGAACATAGGAAATCAACATTTTCTGAATCTGAATCAACTTGCAACCGGGATGTACGAGGTTCAGATAAGAGCACTGCAAAGCGGTAGTTACTCATGGAGTGAGCCGGTCACCTACCGTTTTGATATTAAAGTGCCCTGGTTTCTGAAAGTAGAGTTTGTGGTGCTTTTCCTGCTGTTTTTTATACTCCTGGTTGCCGGTGTAACCCGGTTGCACACATCGCATCTGCGGAATACCAAAAACGAACTTGAGAAAATAGTTCAGCTTCGTATCGCCGAAGTAAAACAAAAAAACCAGGAATTGATTGCTGCAAAAGAGGAAGCTATTAGCGCGAATCATGCGAAAAGCTCATTTCTGGCCAATATGAGCCATGAAATCCGGACTCCCCTCAACGGTATAATCGGGTTTACGGATTTGCTGCAGAACACACAACTGAATTCGGTGCAAAAAGAGTATATGAGCTATGTGTCCAGCTCTGCCAATACGCTTATGCAGCTCATCAATCAGATTCTGGACTTTTCCAAAATTGAGGCGGGAAAGCTGGAGCTTGAGCCGGAAGAGTTCAATCTGGAGGAGGTGTGCGAAGCAACGGTGCATGTGGTTAAATTTTCTGCACAGCAAAAAAATCTTCCGGTGTTCATGTATGCCGACCCCGGGTTGCCCGAGCGCATACGGCTGGATTCACTGCGGCTGCGTCAGGTTTTGGTAAATCTGATCGGAAATGCCGTAAAATTTACCGACAAAGGCTTTGTAGAACTCAGAGCCGAGCCGGAATCAACGCTGAATGGAAATTCGGACCCGAATAAGCTGTATATACGATTTTCGGTAATCGATACCGGTATTGGAATAACCGAGGAGCAGAAAAAGCGGATTTTCTCACCCTTCTCTCAGGGCGATCTTTCTACCACAAGGAAGTACGGTGGCACAGGGCTCGGGCTTGCCATCACCAAAACTCTGATTGAGAATATGGGAGGCGAGCTGCATCTGCAAAGCGAACCCAACGAAGGCGCTACCTTTAGTTTTACAATTCCGGTCGAAATTGTAGAACCGGCAGCCAAGCCTGATCCGCAGATAGCTCTTCACTACAAAACCAATGTGTTTGTATGTCTGCCGGAGGGGCGGGGAGAGGCTATACTCAGCAGATATTTGCGTAAAATGGGGCTAAATCCTGTGAATTTCACGTGCGGTGTGTTTCCTGAAAAAAACATAGTACGACCCAACGACCCCATGCTATTTGTTACCGACGCCGGATGTTTCAATAAATATAGTGAGACATTCTCCGCCCTTACCGGCCGGCTTTCAGCCAGGGCCGCATCAAAAAGTCAGGCGATCATTTTATATGATGTGCTTCACGATGGCGAACCCGGAAAGCTGAAACAAGGTTTCCCATCCGATTTACCCTGTTCAATGGTGGGACGGCCCGGTCAGTACAAAAAGATTTATGAATCGATTCTGATGCAGGTTCGATCCGCTTCGGTCCGTGAGGATAATGAGGCTCAGATACAGAAAGAAAACGAAGATTTTAACAGCTTCGAAAACAAGTACAACGGCCTTCAAAATCATACTCCGGTTGTGCTTATCGCCGACGACAGCCCGATAAACCTGAAGCTTTCTGTTACGCTGTGTAAACAAATCCTGAAATCGCAACATGTCGTTATCGAAACGGCCACCAATGGAGAAGAAGCCCTCAAAATTGCTTCCAGCCGGGAAGTGAACCTCATACTTATGTATATTCAAATGCCGGTTATGGATGGCTACACCGCAACGCGAAAAATCCGTGAAATGGAAGCCAGTCGTAATTTACTCATCGCTGTAACCGATGATGACGACGATACGCTTCAGGAGCCCCGGCCGAGAATACCGATAATTGCACTTACGGCAGGTGCCACCAAGCAGGAAAAAGAAAAATGTATGGAAGCCGGCATGGACGGGTTTATCTCCAAGCCGATTAACCCGGCCGAATTTCAGTCGCTGATCAGGAAGTGGGTTTTATGAACGGCCCGTACATCTCCTCGTGTTTCGGCGAATACATAATCACTTTTTTCCACAACGACTTTTTGTATGAATCCCACAGCATCAAAAAAGAAACTTGAACATTTACCGGCCGCTGCAGATCAAATTCTTTCTCAAGAAACCGACCGGGACCGCATTCTCCAACGTGTTTGCGAACTGCTGCATAAAGAGATAGACGTGTACGACTGGGTCGGGTTTTATATAGACGATCCCGAAACCGAGCGCATGCTTTACCTCGGTCCTTATGTAGGAGAACCGACCGACCACACCCGCATTCCGTATGGAAAAGGCATTTGCGGTCAGGTGGCCGAATCGCACCAAACCTTTGTGGTGGATGATGTTAACGCCCAGGATAACTATCTCTCCTGCAACATCCATGTCAAGTCGGAAATTGTGGTGCCGGTAATGAAAAACGGAAAGTTTGTGGCCCAGCTGGATATTGACTCTCATACC
>PXDL01000458.1 GCA_003566395.1 Balneolia bacterium
GGCGATTGCGGAATATTGCCTGCGGGAATTCAGCGATTTCGAAGAAAAAGTTGTAAACCATCTCCTGACTTTTCATCACCGCTGTCCGGCCCTGAACTACTACATTGCTGAAAAAATGCGTTACGTCCGTTACGGTATTATAGCGAAGGCTGTCCGACCAGATGGTCTGATTTTCGGTTTCGATCTGAATATTTCCGAAAGCATTTACGATGTTCAGATCCAGATACTGGTAAACGCTGTCGGCCAGCAGGTGCATGTCGTCTGTTTGGATAATTACGTTGTTGATGAGCATTCGTACCCGGCCGAATTCATTTTCGGTTCCGGAAAGCTCGTCGGCCTGAATTATTCTGACCTGGGTTTGCCCCTGAACCTGTTCGCTGTACCCGGCCGAAAAAAGCAGGATGAAAAACAGCAGAAGGAGACCAAACGAATTTCCGTAATTGGAATCATGAGTAGGATTTCGGGACGAAGCCATCAAAAAAATATCTGATTTCCGGAAAAAGAGACTGCGCATAGATTCGTCTTTAGTCGATGGCAAACTCGCCGGTTACGGTGCGCAATGTATAGTTTATAAGATCCTGATCTCCCGAAAAACCATACCCTGTGATGCTGTCCTGCGGGGTGGTGATGATCACAAAACCGTTGGACCTGAATATTTCAGCTCCTTCATCCCAGATCAGCTGCTCGGTGCGCAGTTTGCGTTCCGTGCCCGTCTCCACAACCACATCACCAAAAAATTCAAACTGAAGCTGTCTGCTTATGTAGGTGGCATGGCTACAGTTGATGCGTGTTTCAATAGTGCCGTCTTCATCAAAAACCAAAATTTCAACCGGGGGACCGTACATATCGGTTTGGTTGACGGAGTCGGTCTCGCGGGTTACTGTTCGTGGTGCAGTGGCCTTCACTTTTCTGTGACCGGCAACTATGATATCAATCGAACTGTCGAAGCTTTCTGTCATGCCGAGCAGGGTGTCGGCCATAGTATTTCGTGTGGATTCCCGCTCGAATTCATCCAGATCGGTGCAGGCATGCAGCGAAAAAAACAGGCTTAATGCAAGCAGATAGTAAAATAAGGTTTTGCGAAAAATCGGAAGCATCAGGCACCCTTAAGGGCTGGTTCCGTGCATCAGGTGGTGCCGAAAATGCGATCACCGGCATCACCGAGACCCGGAACAATGAATTTGTCGTCGTTTAGTTTTTGATCCAGCGCCGCCGTGATAATGACTACATCCGGGTGTTCCTGCTGAACTTTTTTAACACCCTCGGGCGCTGAAATAAGACAGGTAAACCGGATTTCGCGTGCGCCTTTGGATTTCAGAAAGCTGATGGCATCGCAGGCGCTTCCTCCCGTAGCAAGCATGGGATCAACGACAAGAACGAGCGCGTTTTCAATTCCGTGTGGAATGTTCACATAATAATCGACCGGCTTTTTGGTGACTTCGTCCCGGTACATTCCCAGGTGGCCTATCCTGGCATCGGGCACAAACGTGGTGATGGCGTCAACAAGGCCGAGGCCGGCCCTTAGAATAGGCACCACTACAATTTCCGGATCAATCTCAAATCCGGTAGTTTTCTCGATAGGGGTTTCCACTTCGGTTTCCCTAAGCCGGATGTTTTGAAGCGCATTATAGGCCAGGATAGTGGAAACGCGAGCCAGAGCCTGCCGGAAGACGGCTGTTCCCGTTTCTTTATTTCTTAAAATGGTAAGGTCGCGTGCCACCACCGGGTGGTCGATGACTACCAGTTTTTCATGTTCTGAATTCATTGCTGCTTGTCGGCTCGGTGTTATGGATGTTTACCAGTGTATTCTTTTGTGATTCGGTATATAACCGGGCTCAGTAATATAAGGCCTGTAATGTTAACAAAAGCCATTATGCCCAGCATTACATCACCAAACGACCAAACCACCGTTACCGACCCAAGTGCACCCAGGAAGTGTGCCAGCACAAAGAACATCCGGTAGGGAAAAACCGACTTATTCCCGAGCAGGTAATGAATAGACCGCTCCCCGTAATAGCTCCAGCTGATAGATGTGGAGATCACAAAGAAAAATACCGCAAGCGTTACGATATACTCTCCGTATGGAAAAATGGGGCTCAGCCCGATGGAAAAGGCCACCGATGTAAGAGATGCCACGTTTTCCACCACCCCGCCGAAAAGCCGGTTTACGGGTTCGCCGTCTATGTTTACTGCTATCGCCTGCCGTTCTGAGAAATCGATGGTACCGGAGAACGGAATGGAAAAGTTCTCATCCACAAACATGGTATCTACAGGTATGTTGAAGCGGAGCATCTGACCGTTTACGGGCATACCGTCTTCAAAAAGAACGATTCGGTCGGCGCCGTCAAGTTCGTCGATTCCTTCCGTATCCAGCATGTAGGAGATATTCGGTCCGGCAGGGGAGATGCTTACTTTATGGTAGCTGTCCCAGGCGCCGGTTGTGATAATAACCAGACCGGTAATACTACAGACAACAATGGTATCGATGAGTGGACCGAGTAAGCCCACGAGTCCGGCATGTACGGGCTGATCGGTTTTACTGGCGGACATGGCGATAGGGGAAGAACCCTGTCCCGCTTCGTTTGAAAAAAGTCCGCGCTGAACGCCGTAGCTTAACGTAAGGATAAGCGCGCCCGAACCTACGCCAAGGGCGCCGGCCTGGGGGTTAAAGGCATTGGTGAAAATGGTGACAAAACCGGGAATAATCTGGTCGAAATTCAGCAGAAGAATGATCAACCCCCCGAGTACATAAAGCAAGGCCATTACAGGTACGAGGCGGGCGGTTACATATCCGATTCGCTTAATTCCACCTAAAATAACTGCGCCAACAAGCGTAGCCGATATAAGGCCGGTAATCCAGAACGGAATATTGAAATCCGAGTTCATAACATCGGCCAGCGTATTGGCCTGAATCGCGTTTCCGGTAAGAAGCGCACAAACAGAAGCGGCGATAGCGAATAGTACGGCCAGCCATTTCCAGTTTGGGCCGAGGCCTTTTTCTATATAATACATTGGCCCGCCCGAAACGGTGCCGTCTTCATTTTCTGTGCGGTAATGAGCGCCGAGTGTACATTCGGTGTACTTGGTAGCCATACCCACAAGAGCGGTAACCCACATCCAGAAAAGTGCACCCGGTCCACCGATATGGATGGCAAGGGCCACGCCGGCAATATTTCCCACCCCTACAGTAGCTGAAAGAGCGGTACTCAGCGCCTGAAAATGGTTGATATCACCCTTGTCGTCGGGGTTGTCGTACCGGCCTGTAAGAACCTGAAAAGCGTGCTTAAGCTGTCTTATCTGAATAAAGCTCAGGCGAATGGTGATGAAAATACCAAAGCCCAGAATGATCATTACGATTAGCGGAAGGGCATTTCCGTCAAGTACATTAGCGGGGAAACTCCAAACGTATGTTTCAAGAAGCCCGATAAATTCTTCAAAAGTATCCATGTAAACACATTTTGCTTTCAGGTTGACCGGTAGAAGGGATCAAAATTCAGCAAGACAACGGTTTTGCTGAGCCTCCCTGTAATTAATGGCGAAGTATAAGGAATTTTCCCAAACTTAGACCAGCCAATCAGATAATTCCGGGGAACGTTAAGTTTACGTTATGAATTAAGTGAACTGTATATCAGCATTTTTGGTTTTTTGGGTGCAACTCACCAAAGAGTTTTTGCCAAAATCATCATTAGTTACATATTCTAAACCTCTTACCGCTATGACTAAAGCAGACATTGTAGAAATTATCACGCTTTCAACAGGTATTTCAAAAACTGAAACCGAAGCCGTTGTAAACGGTTTTCTCGATACAGTAATTGAATCTCTCAAGGAAGGAAAAAATATTGAACTGCGCGGTTTCGGCAGTTTTAAAGTAGTAAAACGTGCACAGCGCGTAGCACGGAATCCCAAGACGAATCAAGAAGTTATTGTCCCGGAACAGTACGTGCCGGTTTTGAAGATGTCTAAAGATTTCAAAAAAACCGTTAGTGATTCCATGAAAGTACCACAAGCCTGATTCATTCCAAAACCAAGTTTGGAAAGCCCGCTGCTAATGCCTGCACGGGTTCCGGATGCTGATAACCCTTGCATCCCTCTAACTAAAAAGCCCGCCGGTTAATCGGATTCATTTGACTGTAGAATTTGAACCCGACCTAAAAATATAACATGTTTTTTCAGTGATTCAGGCTGTTCTGTACTATATTTACGGCCTGAATATTTTCACTGAATTCTTTCCTATATGAATCGCTGGTTTTTAGTTTTTACGGGATGCGCTGTCGTGGTTCTCATTCTGCTTATTTGGTTTGATTCACAAACGAGACAGGGTTCCGATGATGCGCAAATCACTTCGTCAGAGCCTCTGCACGTTGATCGCCATCATACCGAATTCAGCCAAACGGATGAGGTCTATACCGATTTTCACGGTGATGTTGACATGAGCGACCCGGAATCCATCAATCGCAGAATTTCAGAAATTGAACTGCGGTTGCAGCAAACCGACCCTATGGCACGAGATGCCGTACCGTTTTACGGTGAATTGATGATGCTTTATCAGCAATTAGGCCGGGAGGACGGCGCTTCGGAAGCAAGCCGGCATATTGCGATGATTCTCGAAGACCCCGAAGATTGGTGGAATGCAGCCTTACTCAGTTATCGGTGGGCGCAGCGCGTTCAGGATACCGAATCCCAACAGTATTATATGGACAGGGCCGAGCAAAATTTTGCGGAGGCAGTTCAGCTGTCGGGTAATCCCGAGCTTCACACAGATTACGCCGTTGTTCTGTTTGCGAGAAACAAGCATGATAGCGCTCTCAATATTCTTGAAGCCGTAATTGACCGGGAAGAAGCGACCTACCGCACCTACTTGTATGCAGGTATGATTTTGTACAAGGGTGAGAAAAAAGACGAAAGTATTTCTTATATTAACAAATCTGTACAAAAGGCGGAAACCCAGGCTGAAAGGGAAACCATTGAGGCTGTAACTGCCGGTACTACAATCGAAATCTAAATTTTTAAAGCTTTACATAATGCCAAGCGGAAAGAAAAGAAAAAGAGCAAAGATCTCGAAGCATAAGCGTAAAAAGCGTCTGCGCAAGAATCGTCACAAGAAGAAGTAAATGCCTTTTTAAAGGCATTTGCTTTTTTAGGCCGGTATTAAAAAGAATCAGGCGGCGGCAGGCCTGGTTCTTCCGGCAAGTTCAAGTATGCGCAGGCTGCGGTTTAAAATCTGCTGTAGTTTTTGATTTACAGAAGTATGAACATCATTAAGATGTTTGATGTCTTCCAGCGAATACTGTTGATAGGTTAACAGGCACATTGAGGAAACGTATTTTCCGTGCCGGTCGCCTTCAATTTCAATATGCCACCTGTTGATGGTCCGCTCTCCGTTAGTAATTCGGGCAATTTCCTGATTAAGGGCGTTCATCCAGGAGCTCGCGTAATCAATACGTGCATCAGCGTTTCCGTTAAGGGAAAGGTTGATGATTTGCTGCTCGTCGAAATGCCAGGCCGTCTCTATATCGAGGGTCGGGGAAAGACGGCTTTCAAGCAGTTGTTTGCGCGATAGTAGCGGATGTTTTTTCATGCCTTCCAGTTGACGGGCAAGCTTAGCCTCCCGGAACGAATCCCAGTCGAAATTGATGGTTACTTCTTTGATTCCGGAAGTGTGCCCCTCAATGTTAAGGGCAAGCTCAAGCCCGATTGCATGAATGGTTGAATCTTTCCAGACTCGGAATTTTGTGGGTTTTACGGCTTTTCGTGCGATTTCTTTTTCGATATTCTTGATAATAGAGTCAAAAATTGGATAGGTCATAAAACCGCTCTTTTAGGGTTGACAGTAATAAATTTAGGCGGAAATCGCTTCCCGATTTTAATAAGTCTGAGATGAACAACTATTTCACTTTAATATATTTAGCGGACGAGTTAAATGCAACGCTGCAAGGGGCCCAATTTATTCAAGCGGTTACCTATAAAAAGCATATTATCGAGCTTTTTTTTAGCAGGGATGAGACGCTTCACAAATTAACTTTTGCCGGACACCCTGTTCGGACGGCGTGTTTTCTCGACCCGAGAGTAAGCTGGAAAAAATCAAATTCCGTCTCTTTTTTTCCCGAGCTTGAAGGAGAATACGTATCAGGAATTGAACAAACCGAAGGTGACCGTTTTATCCGTATCCGGTTCACGGAAGGGGACAACGAGCTGCTTCTAAAGCTGTTCAGCGGGAAGCCCAATCTTTTTCTTATCCGAAACGGCCTTATTGACGATGCGTTCAAGGAACCCGGCCATGTTACCGGCCAACCTGCACCCGAGCCCCGTGAGCCGTCACCGGCCGTATTTGCAGAAACAAAGGGTAAGCTCAAAAAGAGGGTTCAACGCGTTTTTCCGCTGTTTCCGAGAAATTTTATTCAGGATGTTATAGACCACATCGGTCTGATGGAAGATGATGAGAAATCCGTAGCCGATACCTTCACGAAGGCCGAGCTTCAGCTCAGGCAAAGTCCCGAACCCAAAATATTGCCTGACGGGCGTTTCACCCTGTTATCGTCCGACTTCATCGATACGTCGGGAGCCGAACTTTTTGATTCTGTAAATGATGCGGTTCGCGTGGCCTGGTTCACCGGAAGCCGGGAACTGCGTTTTGAAGACCGTCTGAAGAAGTTGTCCTCTCACCTTAAAAACCGGCTCGAAAGCTTGTACCGGCAGTCGGAAGCAGGGGATAAGGCAGGGAAAAGCCTGGAACGTGCTGCCCGCTATGAAGAACTCGGTCATATTCTGGTATCCCATGCACATCTGCCGGCGGAAGGAGAGGAACAGATTGAACTGCCGGATTTTTATAATGATAATAAACCTGTGGCCATTCAGCTCGATCCGGGTATGGACCTTGCTGCAAATGCTAACCGGTATTTCACAAAAAAGAAAAAGGCCGAGCGCTCGTATGAGTCGGCTTTGGAACACGCTGAACGGGTTAATGATCGGATTTCCAAACTGGAAAAAATCAAAGACCGGATTGCCGACGCGAAGACTATTTCCGATCTGAGCGAGATCGAACAAGACTACGGCAAGCTCGAAACCTATAAAAGTGACGGAGCTTCCGAACAGCCTGCACGCCCCTACAAGGTAGTGCAGGCGGGAAAATATGAAATCTGGATCGGCAAAAATGCCAAAAGTAATGATGTTCTGCTCCGCGATTCTCATAAGGATGATATCTGGCTCCATGCCCGCGGCGTCTCGGGATCTCATGTGTTAATTCGTATGAATAAAATGAAATCTGATCCCGACAAACAGCTTCTTGAGCGTGCGGCATCATGGGCGGCCTGGCACTCCAAAGGACGCGGAAGCGAGATGTGCCCCGTTATCTGGACACGCCGCAAATTCGTGCGGAAACCCAAAGCAGCGCCTGCCGGTGCGGTGTTAACCGACAAGGAGAACGTGATTTTGGCCGAGCCCCGTCCACTTCAACCTGAGGCCGGGAATTATGCCTGAGTTTATATTGAAAAAACACATCACACTGTGCGGCATGATGGGTTCAGGGAAATCTGCGGTGGGGCGCAACCTTGCCCAAAAGCTGGAAGCGCGCTTCACTGATTTGGATCACTATATTCAGGATCAGGAAAACCGGAGTGTGTCCGAAATATTCGAGCTATACGGAGAGCAGGAATTCAGGAGGATGGAGCGAATTTTTCTGGACCGGCTGCTCGGGAGCGAACCTCATATTATCGCTCTGGGTGGCGGCACCATTTCCTCAAAAAAACGGACAGATGAAATTCGAAAATACAGTACATTATGCTTTATTGACGCTCCGTTAACGCTTATTTTAGAGCGGGTACAACGGAATACTAACAGGCCGCTTCTCACCGACGGGCAAGGACAACTAAAACCCGAGGCGGAAATCATGCGCATTCTCGAACAATTATCCGCAAAACGAGCACCATTTTACCGGCAGGCCGATATACACATTCAACCTAAAAAAGGCTATACGGTGGATAAAACCACAAAAATTTTAATTTCCAATCTTTACGATCATGCTCGACAGGCAAACGATCAGGCTCCAGAATAACGAAGAATATACTGTTTTTGTGGGCGAGCATACGGAGCCGGAATTCAGAAAACTGGCTGCTTCTGCAGAATCACGAAAGGCGCTTTTTTTTGTTGATGAGAACGTGTACAGGCTGCAGGCCGATTTGGTGAATTTTCTCAAATCTCTTTTTAATGAGCCTTATGAATATATTATACCGGCAGGGGAACCGTCAAAATCGTTGCAGCAATGGTACAGCCTGGTAGATTTTGCTCTGAATTGCGGCGTTACCCGAAATACGCCCGTCTTTGCTATCGGTGGAGGAGTTACCGGTGACCTGAGCGGGTACGCGGCTTCATCCATCATGCGGGGATTGCCGCTCGTTCACGTGCCTACTACGCTGCTTGCTACGGTTGACAGCGCAATCGGGGGGAAAACGGGGATCAATCATACCTCAGGTAAAAACCTGATAGGTTCTTTTTATCAGCCCCGGGCGGTTGTAGCCCCGCTCCGATGCCTTGATACGTTGCCGGATGAGGAATTTGTGTGCGGGTTTGGTGAAGTCCTCAAATACGGAGCCATTGCGGATCCGGATATTTTAAATATACTTAAAGGAAAGGATTTGCTTTCCCTGCGCGAGAATACATCCCTGCTGGGCACACTCATTCAGCGTAGCATAAAAGTAAAGGCGGATGTGGTGATGAAAGACACCCGCGAGTCATCTTTGCGCATGATTCTGAATTACGGGCATACGTTTGCCCACGCTCTTGAAAAAATATGTGGTTATGGCACAATTTCGCACGGTCAGGCCGTTTATATGGGTATGATTGCAGCAGGAATTTTGTCGACCGAACTTGGTGCCGACATTAGTGCATCACTAATTGAACAGCACCATCGCGCTATGGGTATGGAACAGGCACCGCTTCACATCAGCGGGCGCGAACTGACGGCAGCTATGCAGTCAGATAAAAAGAAACAGTCGGATACACTCAGATTTGTGGTCTTGAAAAAATACGGACGTCCCTACATCGAATCGGTTAAGGACACCGTTATGATAGAAAAAACCTGGGATCAGGCAACGGCCCGAATTAAGGAGCTTAATGAAAGCTGATCCCATACAGACAGATACGATATAGCATAAGGAACACACGTGATAATCAACTGGATTTATAATATATGGCGGTTCTTCTGGATCGGTGTATTCAGTATCCTTATGCTGTTAACCTTCCTCATGGGCCTCGTGCTGCTTTTGCTGCAGTTTGACCCTGTGCAGGAGCGTATTGCGGACTATGCCGAGCGCTCGTTTAATGAGCAGTTTCACGGCGAGCTTCGCATAGGAAGCGTTTCGGGGACCATTCCGGCATCATTGCGTCTTGAGGATATAACCCTGGAATATACTATACGGGATGAGCAGGGAGAATCTGTGCGAACCGATACGGTGGTGGCTGCTTCATCGGTTGATCTCAGTCTTGATTTGTATGAATCTCTTTTCGGCCGTTTTACGGTTACTTCTCTTCAAATAGACTCCCCAAATTTCCTGTTGCAAAAAGACGAACGCGACGGAAAATTAACGTTTCAGAAAGCTTTTTCCCGACAAGTACCAAGAGAGCAAGCCGAAAACGGAACCATCCGGGATGAACGCACACTGCCTTCCATCGACCTGAGGACTCTTGCTATAAGTAACGGTTCGGTGCGTACGGTAGGGTTGGAAGAACTGACCGAATTAGGTGATCACATCACCCTTCCGTCGGATTTCTATGCCGAAGACATCACCCTGCGGATGGGCATTGAATTTTCCGAACAGCAACAGTTTTTTAATATCAGAGAGTTTAGCGGGCGTTCCGATGATTTCGAATTCAATTCATTCACATTTCGGGGGCAGCTCTATGCCGATGATCAATTCCTGGAACTAAACCGCATCACCCTGCAGACTCCGGCTTCTATGATCCGGTTTAATCTGGCTTTTGAAGGTGTAAACATTAAGGAACCTGATATTTCCGGACAGATGAAAAAAGCGTCGGTTCAGCTCA